>CAYUBG010000012.1:0-15367 GCA_964442995.1 uncultured Candidatus Saccharibacteria bacterium
TGTATGGCAAGTCGTCGCAGTCCTTTTCGGTCTACTAATACACAATCGTTAGCTTGTGCTAGTCGCTGAGTCACCCTACTAAAGGTACTGTTTGTTATAACCACCGCCCGATCGCACCCGTAGATCCTTAGAGCGGTCACAACTTGCCGAACTGCATTAGCCTTGACAAGTCCTGCATGTCGTTTGACCTGGATGCCCCACCGTACACTGTTTTTCCCGGCGACAAGATCTACACCAAAATCGTATCTTTCAGTGAGCTTAACCTCATAAAAACCGTTTTGCTTTAGTAATCCTGCAACGTAATGTTCAAATTCCAGGCCGGTCATAATATCCAGGTCGGTAGTGATGCTTCTGCGACGTAGCAAGCGTCTGATTACAAAGTTCAATAGAAGTACGCCGACTGATACTGCCAGCGCAATATATGCTATTTGCATCACTTGTGCCTTGTGTTGCCAAGCTGCCGCCCCAACAAGAATAATGAATATGAATGACAGATCACCGTCATGCGATTTTGAGTAGCGAGACATCTTATTGTTCCTCGCTTTTTAGCGATTCTTCAACTGCCGAGTCTATCCGTTCCAAACCTGTTACTACTTGGTTCCATGTTTGGTCAACATGGGTCACCAAATTAGATGCCATCCAACGGATGGCTTTTTAATTTGGTAGTCGGTTCGCCGGGAGCGGGAAGGTTATTGGAGTTATTTTGTATGTATTTGTTTGGCAAAAGTAAGCATAAGCACGTAAACTATACAGAGACAGTAGTTAGCTAAACTGAGGAATTCTATGCACAGATACATCAAATTCTTTAAAGACATAACCCTTCCGGATATCCCCGAGGTAGGGGGTAAAAATGCATCATTGGGAGAAATGTATAAGTATCTGGCGCCAAAAGGAGTGAATCTGCCAAACGGTTTTGCAACAACCTCCAAGGCATACCGTTACTTTATAAAGAGCGCTGGTTTGGGCGATCAGATTGAATCTATATTGTCTGATCTCAACGTCAAGAATGTGCGTGAGCTTAAAAAACGTGGCGCTGAAGTACGACGCTTAATACTGCAAGCAAAAATGCCGATTGATTTTGAGGCAGAAATTATCGATGGTTACCATGAATTAAGCAAAGCCTGCGGAAAGAAAAACCTAGTTGTAGCAGTGCGTTCATCAGCGACTGCCGAAGATTTGCCCAATGCCTCTTTTGCTGGACAACAAGAAACGTACCTAAATATTTCTGGCCATGATCACGTACTTGAATCGGTCAAAAAATGCATTGCATCGCTATTTACCGATCGCGCTATTGTATACCGTGTAGAGAATGGTTTTAGTCATATGGATGTTGCGTTGTCGGTTGGGGTGCAGCAAATGGTTGCCGTTCGGTCAAAAGCAGCGGGTGTGATGTTTACGATAGATACCGAGACAGGGTTTAAAAATGCAGTTGTGGTGAGCTCTATCTATGGTCTTGGCGAGAACATCGTACAAGGTCATGTTAGCCCGGACGAATTTACGGTGTTCAAACCAACTTTGGCGATCTTACGCCGCAAGGTTGGCGCCAAGAAACTCAAAATGATACCCGTAGCTAATAGCAAGACTAAAAATATTTCTGTTAGCAAAAAAGACCAAGATCGATTTTCGATTACCGATAGCCAAGTTAAGATTTTGGCACAGTGGGCCATAGATATAGAAAATCACTATGGTAAACCGATGGATATCGAGTGGGCGCTAGATGAAGACGATAACAAACTATACATCGTGCAGGCGCGCGCTGAAACAGTACAATCCCGTCGTGATACTAACGTGGTAGAAGTATATGAACTGCAAGAAAAGGGCCCTTTACTTACTACTGGAACAAGTGTTGGCAGCAAAATAGCTTCGGGACGTTCAAATAAGATCATGAGCGTTAAGCAAATTGATTCTTTCCGCGAAGGCGATGTACTTATTACCGATATGACCGACCCAGACTGGGTACCAATTATGAAGAAGGCTAGCGCGATCGTGACAAACAAAGGTGGGCGTACTTGCCATGCCGCAATTGTGTCGCGTGAGCTTGGTGTGCCCTGTGTCGTTGGTACAGGAAACGCCACTCGTGTCATTGCCGATGGTCGCCCAGTGACCGTCAGCTGCGCCGAAGGTGGTGAGGGCAGGGTTTATGCACGACAACTAAAGTACAACGTACATCGAACGAATATCAAGAACCTGAAGCGTCCCAAAACCAAGATTATGATGAACGTTGGTTCGCCGGAGTATGCGTTCTCTTATGCTCAAATACCAAATGATGGCGTTGGCTTGGCGCGCGAGGAATTTATTATTGATTCGCATATCAAAATTCATCCATTGGCTTTACTGCATTTTGATAAAGTAAAAGATCCTCATGTAAAGTCGCAAATCCAAACATTAACTAAAGGGTATTTTAAAAAAGAAGATTATTTTGTCGATAAGCTGGCCGAAGGTATCGCGATGATTGGGGCGGCATTTTACCCGAATGATGTCATCATCCGCTTTAGTGATTTCAAGACGAACGAGTACGCCAACCTTATTGGTGGTGCGCAGTTTGAGCCGCAGGAGAATAACCCAATGATTGGTTGGCGAGGAGCCAGCCGGTACTATAGCCCAGAATATCGGGAGGCATTTGAACTAGAATGTCTGGCGATGCAAAAGGTCCGCGATCGCATGGGGCTAACGAATGTAAAGGCGATGATACCGTTTTGTCGCACACTAGACGAAGCCAAAAAAGTGTTGGACATCATGGCAGGCACAGGGCTAAAACGTGGCAAGAATGGGTTCCAGGTGTACGTGATGTGCGAGATTCCAGCAAACGTTATATTGGCAGAACAATTTGCCGAGCTATTTGATGGCTTCTCTATTGGATCGACCGATCTGACACAGCTAGCGTTAGGCGTGGATCGTGATAATCACACTGTGGCTCATGTGTATGACGAGAACAATGAAGCCGTTCGTGAACTGATTCGTACAGTAGTAAAAGTGGCAAAGAAGAAAAAGGTCAAGATCGGCCTGTGTGGCCAGGCACCCTCTGATTCGCCAGAATTTGCACGCTTTTTGGTAGAAACCGGCATCGATAGCATGTCGCTTGCTCCAGACACCGTGGTAAAAACAACTGTGGACATCGCCAAGACCGAAGCGAAACTTAAGCGCTAGAACAATCATATATTTGTATTTTTCTCCTGGTAGAGTTAAGCATAAGCATGTACACTTATAGATTGAAATGGGTAATACAGAACAACAAGATATGCATTTGTTTGACTTTAATCAGACAAAAATTATTGCAACTATTGGGCCGTCGACCAACAGCTATAAAGCCATACTTACGCTCATCCGCGAAGGGGTGAACGGTTTTCGGCTCAATTTTAGTCATGGCACCTATGAGGAGCGAGAGCAGCAAATCGCATGGATACGTAAGGCAAGTAAATCCCACGGCAGACCAGTCGCGATTATCCAAGATTTACAAGGGCCAAAAATTCGATTGGGTGATTTTGAAGGCATAGTGACTGTGCAGGCTGGCAAGAGTCTCTCGTTTGGGTATAACGCTGATTATGACGAAACGGGCATTATCCCCACGCAGTATGATCTTAGTAAAAAAGTTAAAAGAGGCGAAAAGCTTTACTTGATGGATGGCCGCGTGCGGACCGTTGTAACTAGTGTAGTGAATAATGTTGTGCATGTTCGAGCTGATAATGATGGGGTTTTAGTAAAACGAAAAGGCATTAACTTGCCCGATACGGATCTGGGCGGAGATATTATAACCAGCAAAGATCGTAAAGACATTGCATTTGGTTCAAGTGTAGACATAGATCTGGTGGCGATTAGTTTTGTGCAGACACCAAACGATGTCATGAAGTTACGTACCATACTCAAGAATTTGGGTAGTTCGGCTCGTGTAGTCGCTAAGATAGAGACCAAAGCTGCAGCCGAAAACATCGAAGGAATTGTACAGGCGGCAGATATGGTGATGGTGGCTCGCGGGGATTTGGCCATAGAGACCGAGCACGAAAGTGTGCCCGTCTTGCAGCGGCATATTGTTGGCTTGGGATTGAAGTATGCTACACCAACCATCGTCGCTACGCACATGCTGGCTAGCATGACAGAAGTACCAGAACCTACTCGTGCCGAAGTTTCCGACATTGCAACTGCAGTTATCTTGGGTGCCGACGCTGTGATGCTAAGCGATGAAACAGCTAGTGGACGCTACCCTATTGAGGCGGTGCAAATCATGAAGCGAGTAATATTGCACACTCAGAAACATAACCCACTCAAAGTTCAATACGATGTTATGCTGCAGGATCAGTCAGAGGAGACTCGTCAGGAAGCAATTTGTCGAGCAGTAATTGATTTGGCAAAAAGCATTCATTCGCGGGCTATTGTAGCAGAAACGAAAACAGGGGCTACGGTTGAACAGATAATTGCGCATCGTCCATCAGTGCCAGTCGTCGCAGTTACTAGTGACGATAGGGCTGCACAGCAGCTTGCGGTTGTGTATGGCGTGAAGAGTTTTGTTAGGCCCATTGACCCACTTGCCGCCACGAAGCTCACTAACTGGCTTCATGCCAATAAAGTTCTGAAAAAGGGTGATGTTATAGTGACGGTGTCCGGTAAATATCCTGGGGTTGTCGGTACGACAGACACCATTAAAGTTCGGGTATTGTAATCAGCGAGGGGGTGGCGTGTTTACGAAAAAGACAATCAAAGACATTGATCTAAAAAGCAAAGTAGTACTACTCAGTGTCGACTATAACGTGCCTGGCGATGCCACGGGAGCGGTAACCGATGACTATCGGATTCTCAATTCATTACCTACTATCAAATACTTACTCAAACAGCGAAGTAAAGTGGTTATCATTAGCCATCGAGGACGCCCAGAAGGTAAGCCAGTACCAAAGTATAGTTTACGACCCGTCGCACAGCGGTTAAGTCAACTACTCGATCGACCGGTGGGCTTTGTTGCAGATTGTGTGGGTCCTGAGGCAGAATCTGCCAAGTCTAGCCTAAAGGCAAGTGAAGTTTTGCTACTCGAGAACACTCGATTCCATCCCGAAGAGGAAGCGAATGACACAACATTTGGTAAACAGCTCGCAGCAGGTTGTGATGCGTTTGTGCAAGACGCGTTTGGTAACGCTCATCGCAAACATGCTAGTACAAGTGCAGTAACGAAGTACCTGCCAAGCGTTGCTGGATTGCTGCTCGAAAAAGAAGTCAATACGATAACAAACGTAATGGCTTCGCCAGAGCGACCACTTATGGCAATTATTGGAGGCGCAAAGATAGCTGACAAGATAGGGGTTCTCAACAAGTGTATTGATATTGCCGACATAGTTGCTGTTGGTGGCGCTATGGCAAACACATTTTTGCTGGCCGAAGGAATAGATGTAGGCAAGAGTAAGGTCGATAGCAACGAGGTGCCGCTTGCAAAAGAAATTATCAAGAAAGCGAAGGCAGCAGCAAAGAAGCGACATTTTGTATTCTATTTGCCCCAAGATGGCGTCGCGGCGATTAATACATCAAGCGGCGTACATACGCGGATTGTTGATTGGGATGCGCACGTGATTGCCACAATCGAAAACTATCCCAAAAAACCGATCAGATCTGCAACAGAAGTGCATCCAGACGAATTAATCTTAGATATTGGGCCGTTCTCGGGTGCATTTATTGCAGGCAGTATGCAGCTGGCAAACACGGTTATATGGAACGGTACTATGGGCGTTACCGAAACGAACGCCCTACATGATCCTATCGGCCCATTTGCGCACGGCACAGAGCTTCTCGTGGATGCAATGCTGGGTGAGTATGGGCATCGACCATTCAGTCTAGTTGGTGGTGGCGATACGGCGGCATATGTTGCTGGCCGGGGATTAACGCAGCATTTTAATCATGTCTCTACCGGCGGCGGAGCATGTTTGGAGTTAATGAGCGGTAATAAACTATCTGCTGTCGAGGCATTGGCCAGTAAGACAAGTAAAAAATAAGGTACAATAAACATAAGCAGTAATAAAATATGACAGATCGAAAAACACTCATCGTCGCGAACTGGAAGATGAACCTCAATGTACAAGAGGCAAGTTTGCTTGTGCACCGACTGGAAGAGCGTATTCGCATTCGGCGTAATGTAGAGTTGGTGTTGGCGCCAAGTTTGTTGGCGTTGCAGCCGGTAAGTTTGCAAGTTGATCGTCGCAAGTTTCGGCTGGCTGCGCAAAATGCGTATTTTCAAGACCAAGGAGCATATACTGGCGAAGTGTCATTTACTATGCTGCAAGATCTGGTGCACTATGTGATTGTTGGGCACTCGGAACGACGACTGTATTTTGGCGAAACATTAGAGGTTGTTCGCGATAAAGTAGCTGCTGCGCTCCGTAATGATATAGCACCCATCCTCTGTATTGGCGAAACACAAACCGAGCGACGAAATGGTGAGACACGACAAGTGTTGCATGACCAAATAGTCAGTGGTTTGGCTAACGTAACCAGTGAAGAAGTCGAACGGATGGTGATCGCATACGAGCCCGTCTGGGCAATCAGTACCTTTGGTGGTGAGTTGGCGAAACCAGACGACATCCAAAAGGAACTAGACTTCATTCGTATGCAAGTAGCTCGATTGTATGGTAAGACGGCAGCGGAGAATATTCGTGTACTATACGGCGGTAGTGTGGATGACCAATTAGTAAGTGGTTACTTGGCGCTGCAAGGATGCGATGGCGCGTTGGTTGGTGGTGCAAGCCTGAATTACGAAAAGTTTGCTGGTATTGCCGAGGCAGCATATCGACATACGCTTGGCGGTTCATAAGGCAGGCCTCTATGTCTACTAGTGATGCAAAAAAAATCCATGATGTCATGCACCCCGGCAAGGTCGCTGCAAATGCAAGCAGCAAACCGGTAATAGTTAGCAATCGCCCTATATTGAAGGATCCAATGGTACGTGATGATGGTTTGGCTACTTTAGACTTGCAGCAAAAGTTTGGCCAAAAGACAGCACCACATTTTGACCAGCCTGCAACGCAACAAAAAGAATTAGATGAGCCATATGAGCAATCCACTCCGGAAGATCCATCTGTCGGGCAAGAATCCACACAGGAAAGTACAACATCGCAGACAATTGGGGCAATTGCAGCCAATCACCTGCAAAGCCCCATTGACCAAGCCGATACACACGCACAAGAGCTTCATAATTTGGTAGAAAACCAAACGTACTTTGTACATATCGGCAAGCCACGCAAAACCCGACGGATAGTGTTGATTGCGTTGCCATTCTTGCTTATTGCGAGTGCTGCACTAGGCTATGCAATCTATATGACTTTGCAAAACTAATATATTTGCAGCATAGCCTCTGCTAAACTAGATAGGTGAAAGAAGACGTTTTAACCGGGTTGAATCCAGAGCAGCGCAGAGCAGTTGATACGACAGAGGGTCCCTTGCTTATTCAGGCTGGCGCAGGTAGTGGCAAGACAATGGTGCTTACGCACCGTATCGCACATATCATCGCCCAACATAAGGCTACACCATACAACATCTTGGCCGTAACATTCACAAACAAAGCAGCCAAAGAAATGCGCGAACGAGTTGCAAAACTTCTGGGCGAAAATCCTGAAAATCGTAGCTTTATGCCATATATGGGCACATTTCACTCGATTTGTGTGCGTATTTTGCGCCAAGAAGCCGAGTATATTGGTTTGGCGCGAAGTTTTGTAATATTTGATGAGTCAGATCGTCAGAGCGCCATAAAACAAGCGAGCAAACAGCTACATATCGACGAAAAGAGCTTTCCTCCGCGAGTACTGAGCGGCATAATTAGTAGTGCCAAAAACGACATGATTGGGCCGGTAGAGTTTGCCAGTATGGCAAATAGCCCCGCGCAACATGCTGCCGCGCAGGTATTTCCGCTATATCAGCGGATACTCAAAGATGCTGCGGCACTCGATTTTGATGATTTGATTGGTCGTACTGTCGATATGCTTACCTCGCACAAGCCAGTGCGCGAAAAATGGCAGCAACAATTCCGCTACATAATGATCGATGAGTATCAGGACACCAATGAGGCGCAGTATAAATTGGTGCGACTACTGACTGCTCCGCATCGCAACATCGCTGTCGTGGGTGATGATTGGCAGTCAATATATAGTTGGCGCGGTGCAAACTTTCGCAATATTCTTAATTTCGAAAAAGACTACAAAGATTGCACTGTTATTAAACTCGAGCAGAATTATCGGAGTACCAAGCATATACTGGATGCCGCGCATGCCATAATTACAAAAAATCAGCAGCGATCAGACAAGCAGTTATGGACTAAACAAGACGGTGGATTGCCAGTTCAGATATCGCAAGTGCATAGCGAAAGAGCCGAAGGCGAAGCTATTGTTCGACGTGTTAAGTATGGAGTAGATAGTGGACTGCGCAACTACAACGATTACGCCGTTTTATATCGAACAAACGCTCAAAGTCGTTCTATTGAGGAAGCGTTTGTGCACTATGGCATACCATATCGAATAGTTGGTGGACAACGCTTTTATGATCGCAAAGAGATCAAGGACATCATCGCTTATTTGCGTGTTATATTTCAGCCAGAAGATCGGGTAAGCTTTGACAGAATTGTAAATGTACCAACTCGTGGTATAGGCGCAAAGTCTGTACAGCAATTTTTTGCATGGCAACAAAGTGAGGGACTACAGCTACAACAGGCACTCAACAGGGTTGAGCAGTGTCCCGATATTACGCCAAGAGCACGTAAAAATATTGCAGATCTCGCCGCGACACTGGAGGCCCTACGTGTGGTTATGGTGGACGGTTCTGTAGCTGGTTTGATTGATTCGCTCATTCGGCGCATTGACTACGAGGCCTATATTAACGATGGTTCACCCCAAGGTGAATCTCGTCTAGAGAACGTTAAGGAGCTCATAAGCGTTGCTCAAGAATATCAAGAAGTCGGACTGGATGGTTTCTTGGAAGAGATTGCACTGGTCAGCGATCTTGATACAGCGGAGTTCGACAATAATGCTGTTACGCTTATGACCCTGCATGCTGCAAAGGGACTTGAATTCCCGGTCGTTTTTATGATTGGTATGGAAGAAACCATCTTTCCACATTCGCGGGCTTTGTACGACCAGTCCGAAATGGAAGAGGAGCGGCGACTTTGCTATGTCGGGATGACCCGCGCACGACAAGAGCTCCATATGATGTACGCTAGTAGTCGCGTTCTGTATGGTGGCGTACAACACAATCCTCCAAGTCGATTCTTGAGCGAAATAGATGGCACGTTCCAGGCAAGTGAAGCATCGTTGTACGGTGGCTATGAACAGCCCGCTATGCCGCAGAACGTAGCGAATGATGAGCCTAGATATGTACCAGAGCTGGCAGAGGGTGACGGTGTAAGACATCATTTGTTCGGAGAGGGCCAGGTAGTCGAGCTCGATGGCGATAACGCAGTTATTTACTTTAAAGGTCGTGGACCAAAAAAACTGAATATTGCGTTTGCTCCACTGGAGAAGTTATGACGAAGCCCTTACAGTCTATTGGGCGTTTGTTGTTTTGGTGTGGATGGCCGTTGCTCTGGCTGCTGTCCCGTCCGGTTCACAGGCGTACCCGAATTGTAGTGAAGCACCAGACAGACATCTTGCTTGTAAAGGATTGGCTTAGTTCGGGTCAATGGACGCTGCCTGGTGGCGGTATACGATTTGGTGAACAACCAAACATCTGTGCAATTCGCGAGCTACAAGAAGAAACTGGTATAGTTGCCAAAAAATCAGACCTTTCAGCGCCCAAAGAACTACTGGGACTTTCACAGTCCGGCCTACGGTTTGACTGTGTCGTATTTCAGCTAGAATTGCCGGTTCGCCCAGATCTGCGATTACGATCTTTCGAAATTTCGGATGCTCAGTGGGTACCATTAGAGAAGATCGGTCATTACGATTTAAACGCAGCGGCCAAGACAATCGTCCAGGCTTTCAGCGAAAGCTAGATTTTGCTACACTAGTTGTACAGCTACCGGAGGGCAAACCTATAACTTTCAGTCGCGCCAGCCGAAAGTGTATTTTATGAAAAAAATTCGACGTCTCTCGCGCCGCTATGTTGCTCGTCAGCAAAAACAGGCAAAAAAGCGTGTTAAATATTTACGGCATCATCCATTCGTTGTGCCTGTTATTACGTTTTTATTACTATTTATTACAAGTACGGTAGCGTTTATTGCATTGGGTGGCCAAACAATAAGTGCAACAGACTCGAGGGTGGTTGATCTGTTGATTGATGGTAAGGCCCAAACTGTCCCTACCCGCGCACCAACAGTGAAAGATCTATTGGCGCGACTAAATGTTGCTTACAACGCAGAGGATTATGTAAACCCCAAGCCAGAAACACCAATCATTGATGACGGTCTAAAAATTACCGTTCGTCATGCCAAGCCGGTAACTGTTGTAGACGGTTCGCGTCGCATCACCGTTTTGTCGGCGCATGAGCAACCTCGCTTAGTAGTACAACAGGCCGGGCTATCTTTGGCACCAGAAGATGGCATCCAGCTTGATTCATCGGTAGACCTTGCTAGCGAAGGACTTATTGGGCAAAAAGTGGTCATCGATCGGGCTATACCTGCGATCATCAACCTATACGGTAATAGCATCTCAGTTAAAACCAGGGCTAAGTCTGTAGAAGAACTGTTAGGCCAGAAGGGCATCAAACCGTTGCAGGGAGATACGATTGATCCTTCGCCCAGTACCAAAATCGTACCAAATATACAGGTGTTTGTAGTCCGTAAAGGAAAAAAAGTAGTTACGCAAGAAGTAGCCATACCGGCGCCTGTGGTGACCGTCGATGATCCAAATCTTGCAAATGGCTCACTGACTGTTCGGGAGCCTGGTAGTGACGGTAAAAAGCTGGTGACTTACGAACTAGAGTTACAAAATGATAAAGAAGTTGGTAGACGAGTGATTCAGGAAGTGATGGCGTCGGAGCCTGTGCGCCGTGTCGTGGCACGAGGAACAAAGGTCCTGCTGTCGGGCGATAAAGCAACCTGGCTATCACAATCGGCAATTCCTGCCAGCCAATATGCGGCTGCCGATTTTATTATCGGCAAAGAATCTGGCTGGCGCCCAGGCGCCATAAATGCAAACCGTTGTATTGGTCTGGGCCAGTCATGCGGCAGCGGCTTAGCTGCGGCTTGTCCGGCTTGGCAAGTCGACCCAGTTTGTCAGTTAAATTTCTTCAATAACTATGCGAACCGAAGATACGGAAGTTGGAACGGAGCTTATGACTTTTGGATTGCTAACAGGTGGTGGTAGATCCTTGGTCTGTACAGCCAGCCAAGTACATGGTTAAAAAAGTAGCATCGCCTGTTAAAATATAAACAATGAATAATCCACTTCCCAAGAAGTCGCTCGGCCAACATTGGCTGGCAGATGAGCAGGCATTGGCGGCAATGTGTAATGCTGCAGACCTGCGTTCTACTGATGTAGTGCTCGAGATTGGCCCGGGGCTTGGTACGCTAACACAGCTATTGGTACAACAAGCAAAACAGGTTATTGCTGTGGAGTTTGATTTACAGCTCGCTGCAAAACTTCCCGAGCTTGTAACTGCTGATAATTTGCAGGTAGAAGCTGCCGATATCCTGAGTTATGATCTGCGACATTTGCCGCAAGGCTATAAAGTTGCCGCCAATATTCCCTATTACCTGACGAGCAATTTACTACGAGTTTTGTGTGAATCGGCAAACCCGCCATCTCAAATGGCTTTACTAGTACAGAAAGAAGTTGCCGAACGGGTTGCAGCAAAGCCTGGTGATATGTCGATGTTAAGTGTGAGCGTGCAGTATTACTGTGAGGTAAGTCTTGGTATGGTAGTGCCAGCTAAGCTTTTTACGCCACCACCAAAAGTTGATTCGCAGATCCTGATTTGTACATACCGCACTAAGCCGTTATTTGACGCAACAGACACAAAGAAATTCTTCCAGATTGTAAAAGCTGGTTTTTCGCAGCGCCGAAAAAAAATACGCAGTAGTTTGGCTGCCGGGATGCATCTAGACAAATCACTAGCCGAGAAACTACTTGTCTCTGCTGGAATCGACCCAAATGCTCGGCCACAAGAATTATCGCTCAAACAATGGCATAGTCTGTATGTGGAGTACGAAAATCAATGAAATTGCGCACTAGTGTGAGTGGGAGCTGGCGCAAACGAACGGATAAATTGGTTAGCAAACAATCCTTGTTAATAATATGCTCACTCGCAGTCGTTGGCGCTTTAGTGTTTGCTCTGAGCAAAGCGGCTACAGGCACGCAATACATAGAAGCCGAGTCTGGCCGTTTGTCAGGGGCTGCTATGTCTATGCAACTGGGTGGCGCATCTGGGGGTCAGGCTGTGCATTTTGGCATGTCGATGAATAATTCGCTGGGAAATATCTTGTACAATGCAACTCTCGGGGCTCGGTTTACGCAGTACAAAAGTGATAGTGAAGCTGTGGTAACGCAAAATCTTGCAACCAGAGGAAATTATGAATCAAATAATCCCTCTAGTCCACAACCTGGAGGTTCGAACTGCGGCACAAATGGCTGTCAGGGGCAGTTCAGGACATACTGCCAGTATTCACACCTTAATTATGACGACTCAATTGTATATCCCGGCCAGTCTGGCAAAGCCCATTTACATCTGTACTGGGGCAATATGGGTGTCGATGCCAATACTACAAATAACAGCCTTATAAACAGTGGCGGGGGTAGCTGCGAGGGTTACGAGGCCAACAGAACTGGATACTGGATGCCAGCCGTCCTGGATGGCAACAATAAGGTTGTTATCCCGAAATCTATACTGATTTACTATAAGGCTGCCGCTAATCTATCGTCCCAGACTCAGCCCATGCCGCAAGGCTTAAAGATGATCGCTGGAAATTCAAAAGGCAATACTGACCAAAATCTCTTTTTTCGTAACGGCATCCAGTGGGAGTGTTATACAGGCAGTACTGTTTGGACGTACGAAGGACAGACAATCCCCGATACATGCCCACAGAACCCAGACGAAGGAAAGAGTGGTGTAGCCGACTGGTTCCCGATCAAGCTCGAGGCAGTGATTTATTTTCCGTCATGTGCTGCGGTAGACGGTAGTGGCAAGCCAATCCTTGATACTGCAGATGATCCGGTGCGTTTTCCTACTAACAATCATAAAGACCATGTTGCGTATTTCGTATCGAACGGTAGCGGAGGGCTAAAATGCCCGTCCACTCATCCGTACATAATGCCTCAGGTAAGTTATCTAATTTCTTGGGACGGGAAGTTGAACTATTCTGGCTGGCACTTGTCTTCTGATCGTATGTCATCCCCAGCCCTGCCCGACGGTAGTTCATTACATGGTGACTGGTATGGTGGATGGAATAAAACTATCATGGATACCTGGACAAATGAGTGTATCCGGCCTGGAGCGAATTGCAGCAATGGTGTAATTGGAAATGCCAAGCAGCTAAAAACTATTCCGACAGATTACACCGGGCCAAACTATCTTACGTTGCCATAAGAATCAGGAGATGCTTGACGTGTTAAGTGTCAATCATTACACTAAAGGTTACGATGAACGTTACAAATAACATTGGCTATTTACTCAATCATATTGCCTTTGTTTTGGGGCGGCAATCGGATCAAATATTATTAGAGCGACTTGGCATAGGTTATAGTCAGTTCAAAATTATGATGGTCCTGCGCTGGAACCCGCACGTACAACAAAAACAAATTGCCGAACGATTGGGCCAGACAGAAGCGAGCATTAGCAGGCAAATCAAGTTGTTGCACGAGGCCGGTTTATTGCAGACGATCAAACGCCCCGAAAATCGTCGCGAACATATTACTACGCTTACATCAAAGGGAGAACGGTTTACTGATGAGGCGATGAATATTTTGAATTCCTATCATCAACCAGTATTTGGTAAACTAAATGATAAGCAGCAGGCAAACTTGATCGCAAATTTGCAAGCGATGCACGAAGAAACGTGTGATCGCAATCGACCCGGTGCCTGCCATCACGTATTCGATAACTAACAGAAAGGACGCATGTGGGAACTGTCAAAAATAAACTAGAGGGTCGAGCATTACCGATTGTACTATTTACGGTATTTCTCGATGTGCTCGGTGTCGGGATCCTTATACCCGTTTTGCCGCAGCTAATATTTAAGATTTTTATACCGCAAGGTTTTAGTTATGATCAGTCTTTGATTCTTCTTGGGTGGCTCACGGCAATATTCCCGTTAATGCAGTTTTTTGCTACGCCAATCTTGGGCCAGCTTTCAGATCGTTATGGTCGACGCCCGGTACTTGGCTTTAGTTTAGCCGGAACGGCGCTCGGGTACGTTTTGTTTGCCATAGCCATAATCACCAAAAATATCCCATTACTATTTTTTGCTCGTGCTTTTGATGGTATCACTGGTGGCAACATTAGTGTTGCTCGTGCTGTCGTGGCTGATGTTACGCCTCATGAACATCGCACGCGTAACTTTGGGCTGATCGGAGCCTGTTTTGGTTTTGGTTTTGTGATTGGCCCATATCTTGGTGCCCGATTAGCAACGTCAGGAATTAGCTTCTTTGGGCTATTCAATACGCCAAGTTGGTTTACTACAGCTACGCCATTTTGGTTTACTGCTCTGCTGAGTGCCGTTAACGTTGCGTTATTATTGGCAATTTTGCCAGAGACCCACAAACATATAAACAGTAAGCTTAAGCTCGCATGGGGGCGTTCTATAGAAAACATTCGCAAAGCGGCAACCAGTCCCGGGCTCCGCGTTGTGTTCGGTGCAAACTTCTTGTATTGGGGCGGCTTTACCTTCTTTACGACATTCTTCCAAATATTCCTTATCCAAAAGCTGGGCTTCAAGCAAAACAACATCGGTGATTTCTTTGCATACATTGGTATTTGGATAGCAATAAGTCAGGCTACATTAACTCCATTACTCGCTCGATTTAAGAACAGTAATATTTTACGCATCAGTATTGTTGGTACTGGTTTAGCGTTATTCTTGCAGCTACTACCTCACAACACTACGCAGCTTCTATTGGTTGCGCCATTCATCGCCATCTTCAATGGACTGACACTGGCAAATGCAACTGCACTTGTGAGCAAATCGGTTGGCCCGGAAATTCAAGGCGAAGTGCTTGGGATAGATGCCAGCGTGCAGTCTCTCGCACAAGCAGTACCGGCTATCATTAGCGGTTATGTGGCAACACTAGGCATCAACATGCCGGTTGTAGTAGGGGCGGCAACCATTATTACCGGTGGCTTGATGTTCAATTTGCTGTATCGCCAACCCAAAAAAGTATTGCACCAAGTTGTTTAAGCCTAATGATTATGCTATAATAATGTTGTAGCCTGTGAGGGTTGCGACAATATTTACGGGGCTGAATTTTAAGCTCGACGT
>CAYUBG010000013.1:0-1940 GCA_964442995.1 uncultured Candidatus Saccharibacteria bacterium
CTATTTCGATAATGTCGAGGTGTGTTGCTGCTTGGTCGTATGGCAGCCCGTTCACCTCATATGCCAGGATTCTAGCAACACTTGTTTTGCCGACACCACGTGGCCCGGTCAGTAGATACGCATGGCTGATTTTGCCAGATTTGAGTGCGTTTTTGAGTGTGGTGGTAATGTGTTCTTGCCCCACCACTTCGTCAAGCGACTTGCTTCTATATTTTCGGTATAACGCCTTCCCCATAGCCTTAACATTATAAGACAACTTGGACACTTAGGCTGTTGTTGATTATGACTCGATTTCAGCAGGATTGGTAGTTGGCATTTCTGAAGGCGTAGGGCCAAAGCCACCTCGCAAATATTCGGCTGTAGCTGGTAGTTTGTAGATAGTGCCGCCAACTGTACCGGTCCAGCCAGCTAGATCAAGCGCTGTATCAACGGCGCCCGGCAGATGCTTATCTAGCGCGCCCTTAAGCATAAAACAACCGATACCACCCCACAAAGCAAATGCCCCTAGTTTTCCTTCTTCGGCTGGATTGAGTTCGCGACCACGCACACGTGCAGCTAGACTGCCGGCTATATCGAGGCCTTTGGATCCTGCCATCACTACTGCTGGGGCTAGTGGTAAATAGCCGGCGTGCTCTAGTACCGGTGCGGCGGCTAGCAGCTGGACTGCATCGACCGACGGGTCTAGGTCGCGTCCAATCCTACCCTTGGTGCCTGTAGCATCGGCGGCGGCTCCGTCGGCCAAGTCGCCAGCTCGTCCGCCTATAACTTTTAAAAAACCCGACATTTTTTGCCCGTTGGCAAAATCGGCGAGGCCATTAATGACCATAACAGTACTCGCCAAGGTAATAGTATTGCCTATTGTTATTATCCCACGGGTAGCTTTTGCTACCTTTTGCCAGCGATTGAGGTAGCTTGGTTCAATACTGTCCCAGTCATTTTGATTATTCTGCAAACGATGTAGTTTTTCTTCGGAGCGTCTAGCCATACGTATTCGCTTACAGTGCGGCTTCGAGCGCTGCCCACTCGGCGTTCTCGTCGTCTTCTGGTACGTTGACGCTCACTTGGTCACCTGGCTTGGCTTTGAAGTATGTCACGCTAGCTAGTAACACTCGATTTTTTACCAACGATCACAAAATAATGGCCATCTTCTAATTCAAGGACACCTACAAGTTGCTTGCGAGCTATTGGACCGATTTGCTTGTACAAGAATGAACCGTCATCAGCAATAGTTAACTTTAGTATGTCACCTTGTACGAGTTTTGATTTGCTAGCATAGTTGGCTGGTACTGGGTATGTTTTGCCATCGCTGCCTACCATGTTCTGTCCGTCAAATACACCCTCGATAACTTTACCAAGGTTCTCATCTTTAACAGTTGCCGTGACTACTGGATCGTCTCCAACAAGACTCACCAGCAATTCCTTGGCTGCTGCCAAGCTGGTCTCTGCCTCTTGGATGAGGCTTTTTAGTCTTTTGATTTGTTTCTCCGGTACGTCCGCCATACTGGCTCCCTATAAGTCTCAGTGTTTGTTTAGGTACACTTCAGGCATAAACGTACCATGAATATTTTGCCAAGTCAAAAATTTGCTGCTCTACCTGTGGATAAATATAAAAAACCGCTCCAGTGTGGAACGGTTTATTATAACTAAGCCGGACTAGGCTAGTTCAACAGTTGCGCCAGCAGCTTCTAGAGCTGTCTTAGCGGCTTCGGCGTCTTCTTTCTTAGCTTTTTCAAGCACAGTCTTTGGAGCGCCATCTACTAGTGCTTTGGCTTCACCAAGACCAAGACCAGTTAGGTCTTTTACAGCCTTAATAACAGCTACTTTTTGCGCACCAGCGTCTTTAAGAACTACGTCGTACTCGCTCTTGGCGTCTTCTGCAGGAGCAGCGTCGCCACCAGCAGCAGGACCAGCAACAGCTACAGCTGCAGCAGCAGGCTCAA
>CAYUBG010000013.1:1950-2926 GCA_964442995.1 uncultured Candidatus Saccharibacteria bacterium
CCGTACTCATCCTTAAGGATAGTTTTAAGTTCGTTTACTTCCAAAACTGTTAGTTTTGTCAGTTCTTCTGCTAATTTCTTTACATCAGCCATGATTAATTCCTTTCTAATTGTTTAGGCGGTTGCCTTATCTGCAACACCGTCGAGTAGCGCATGCAGGTTGCCAGACAAGCCGTTTGTAACGTCGTTGACTGGTGAAAGTAACATGTCTACTACTTGACCGATAAGTTGCGACTTGCTTGGCAAGGTTGCTAATGCCTTAACCTCGTCGGCACTCATAAATGTACCGTCTGGGCCAATAGCCCCTACGAACGATAGTGTCGGGTTGGTTTTAGCAAAGTCGGCCAACGCCTTAGCGGGCGCAACTTCATCCTCGGTGTTAAAAGCGTACAGCAACTGGCCTTTAAGGGCGCTGGTGTCAACGTCCTTTAGGGCTTCGTTTTTTTGTACGGCTTGTATCACCAAGCGGTTTTTAATAACTTTTACATTGGTTTGACTGTCTTTAGCATCGCGGCGCAATTGCTGCAAGGCCTTCACGGTCGTGCCTTGATAGGCAGCAACAACTGTTAGCTTAGAGTCGCCAAGCATGCTAGCAACTTCATCGATAACTTGTTGTTTCTTGTCTTTTGATAGAGCCATTGTAATGTTCCCTATTATTTATATTTCGGGCATTATCGACCTGTTTATTGCCCACGTTACCGTTAAAAAACGCCTTTGCTAACAAAGACGTTGATAACGAGAGAAAGAAAATAACTTTTCTACCTCGGTAGCAGATTAAGCTTTCGAATGAATGCAGCTACTGTCTTTGGTAACGATAAACCTATTTTACCCCTGTTAAAGGGTTAAGTCAAGCTATAAAAATAGATTTGTGGCGCGCGAGCTAATGGCTGCAAAATCTACTGCAGATTGTTCGAAAGTATTTTCTAATGCTTTTTTGTCCGAAGTCTCAAAGCCTAATAATACTTTGCCAACATCTG
>CAYUBG010000013.1:2936-13737 GCA_964442995.1 uncultured Candidatus Saccharibacteria bacterium
AAGTCCGCGGTAATGAAAAAGGCTGATATTGTAGTCCGATCCAACTGCTTGCAAAAAATCATTTAGTGCTCCAGGACGCTCGGGGAAACTAACTTCGTACAGCAGCTCTTTAGTACCTTTTGGCGCTGGTCCACCTATCATGTGGCGAATGTGCTCTTTGGCGATTTCATCATCAGAAAGATCATCAAACTTATAATCTTGTTTGCTGAGATTCGAGATAAAGGTCTGTTTGTCATCGGGGGAGCTAAACGTAATGCCTACAAAGATTACTGCATCATCACGGTCGTTTAATCGATAGTTAAATTCGCTGATGCTAAACCCATTAACAACATTTTGGCAGAAGTGCCGTAAGGCGCCGGGGCGCTCTGGCATGTGGATTGCAAACACAGCTTCGTTTCCACTGCCCAGCATGGTGCGCTCAGCGATAAACTGCAATCTCTCAAACGACATATTTGCCCCCGAACAGATAGCAACAGCAATAGCGTTGTCTGGTAACCTATATTGCTGTAGCCCGGCTACGCTCAGAGCGCCTGCCGGCTCGACTATGCTGCGTGTGTCTTCGAACACGCTTTTTATGGCGGCGCAAATTTGGTCGGTATCGACAGTAATAACTTCGTCTACAAAACTTTTCGATATCTCAAACGTGAGTTTGCCAACTTGCTTCACGGCAACTCCGTCTGCAAAGATGCCGACATGTGGTAGTTTTATGCGCTTCCCTGCCTTTAGGGAGGCTTGCATTGCACTACTATCGGCTGGCTCCACGCCTATGATCTTTACATCTGGCCGTAAACTTTTGACATATTGTGCAATACCGGACAGCAACCCGCCGCCACCAACGGGTACAAAAATGTGGCTTACGTCGGGTTGTTGCTCCAGGATCTCGCGACCAATTGTTCCTTGACCGGCAATCACCAATGGGTCGTCAAACGGATGCACGAACGTACGACCGGTTTTTTGGACTAGGTCTTGGCAATGATCGTATGCATCACTATAACTATCCCCATACAAAACAACTTCAGCGCCATAACTCTTTACGGCCTCAATTTTTATAGCTGGGGTAGTGGTTGGCATTACTATCATGGCTGACAAGCCAAGTTTGTTGGCGCTTAAGGCAACGCCCTGGGCGTGGTTGCCAGCGCTGGCGGCAATAATGCCTTTGGACTTTTCGCTTACCGATAACTGAGCAATTTTGTTATATGCACCACGTAATTTAAATGAATGGACTGGCTGTAGATCTTCGCGTTTCAAATATACTTTACAGTTGGCTTGCTTGGATAGTTTAGGGGCAAAATCTAGCGGAGATTTGCTGGCTATATCGTAGACGCGGGCCAGTAATGTTTGTTGGACGGCGTCTTTCATTAGTCTCTCGCTAGACTGGCTATTGCATCAATTTCAACTAAAAGCGTTTTATTCGCAACACGCGGTAGTTCTTTGACGCCCACGGTGCTTCTGGATGGCTGGCAGCCCGCTTCGCTAAAAACTTGAGCGTAGACTTTGTTCATGGCATCAAAATCTGTCATGTCGGTCAAGTAGACCGTAGTTTTAATCACTTGACTCAGGCTACTACCTGCGGCCTCCAGAACGTTACTTAGGTTTTGTAGGGCCAGCTTAGTCTGCTCGGCTATGTCGTCGCTTGCCTGCCCATTCGTCGCACCAACTTGGCCAGCCGTAAATACTAAATTATCTATTGTTTGGCTAGGGCTATATGGTCCATAAGTTTTAGTCATTTTAGTTCCTTTCAATTAAAAAACCTCTCGGCGGTCCGAGAGGTCGTTTTGCAGAATATCGACATCAGCCGCGCGTTGGCGTGCGGATAATAATGTCGATAATCATGCTTTTTGTCATAGCGTCTATGCTACTCCAAGTTACGCATATGTCAAGATTAGGTTAGTCTGTTAGCGTAGCTTTACCTATATGTATAGCAATTTTTTCCATTAACTCATTGGCCATCTCTGTACTTCGTTTTCTCTCTTCAGGGCTGGCAATCGATATCTCGTTTGCTAGTACGCGGTTGGTTGAACCGCCTGCGGCGTGCGTTCTAAGAGTAATCTTACGAATGCGATCTGGGTCCACATCGATAACCTCTTGCGCTTCGGGGCGTCCTAGCATAGCGTGAATTAGTGCCGAAGAGCCATAATTTCGCCATAGTGGTTTACCAACTGGGTCGCGTAAAAATTCTTGGTTGGCATGGGCGTGGGGACCTGAGCCGGCGTCATAGGCAGCTGGGTTACCAAGCGAGGTTTTTCTGAACCGATCGTCTGTGCCAAAAATTTCGCTAATCGTTACACAAGTTTTGTAAGCTTTACCAAGAGCTGCTACGACTGAAGGCTCTAGATATCTTTGTTTCCATATACTTTCGCGCACACCATAACTACCTAGCTTTCTAGCAACAGTGCCTGCTTGCATGCGATCTATGTTGGTTCTGGCGTTTTCTAGTAACCGAACCACCACATCTGCAATGGCTACGTTGCCGCAGCGCTCGCCCATGCCCGACCAAGTGCCTTCGATACGATCAAAGCCAGCACGTATGGCCGCAATTGCGTAGCCTGGTGCATCGTTGTAATCATTATGAACATGAGCACTGGTAGTTACATAATCACGTCCGGTTTTGGCTGCTTGGTTAAATTCAAATAGCTCAGCCTCGGTTTCGTCTCCCAGAGAAAAACCAAAGGTGTTTGCTAGGTTCCAGTTAACCTCAGTTGCTCCTCGTTTGCGAAGTTCATCGGTAACGGTTGCGTAAAACTCAATCACTTCTTCCAATGGCGTCGTTGGGTCAATTGCTCCTTCGCCAGATATAGATAAACGAGTGAAGCCGTTGTCCAGAGCAATCTGGGCAGCTTCAATCACACGCTGTGCTGATGCAGCGCTATCATATGGTTCGGTGGCTAAGTTACGCAGCTGTTCGGAGACACGATCATATACATGTACGATGACACGATCTTTCGAAATTCCATCTAAGGCTTCGACGCCGCGGGCAATTAATGATTTTTGCGAGCCAAATAGTACTTGTAGCTCTACGTCATCATACCGATCGTCGCCTGACGCTTCGGTAGTAATTATTCTATTAACAACTTCTCGCGCAAAGGCAACATCGTTGCCCTCTTCATTACCCAGATGGCCAATTTCTATCCTCTTGATGCCACTATCCACGATTGCATCAAATACTCGCATTCGCTCTTCGATTGGCACAGGTTCACCCATCCAGCGATCGGCTATATCATCTTGTTGGAGTCCGTCACGTAAGGTAACTTCAGTAAAACAGATAGGCTGTCCTATCTCGTGTGAAAATATTTCGGTCATTAGTATTCCTATACATTAAAAAATCAGGCTCGGTGAAGCCTGATTGATGGGGCTGTGCTTGGCGCTTCTAGAGTTCTATAACGCTCAGGCTTCAACCATGCTGAAGCACAGCCCTTTTAGGCTGAGGAGGAGTTGCATTGATTGCTTCAGTTGTAAAACCATGTGTTGCAATATAACAGCCTCTATTAGATTTGACAAGACTAATACAATCGAGTATAAACAATACTCGTGTTACAGAATCATAAGATTATTGCAAAGCTCAACATCCGCGTCTGCGGCATGTTTGCGATGCGATAAACTTGTGATCTAATCAAACGACAAGACACCCCGAGCTAGATCACAAAACGCTCGGGTTTTTAAATTGAGAAACTATGTCTACATCCGAAATACCACCAACTCAACTATCGCGATTTCAGTCGAGAGAAACAGGCGCAGAAGCGCCTCTGAGCTGTTTGAGTCCCGCCGAAGCCGAAGCGCGTTTGCGAACGCTTACTGATGGTGTCGATCCAGTGCTGGATATAGTGATACCAGAAAAACACCTACCAGATTATTTGGGTGGGCTGGGATGGACCGCAGAAGCAATAGCTGCCTATCTGTCGTCAAGGCAACCCATGCCACCTACTGAAGCAGTTATTGATATTGCAGACTACTAATCGTTGACTTGGTTTAGTTTGAACTGAGTATAGCGTTCTGCTGCCAGTCGTGTTAGCTCCGGGTCTTCACCTTGATTTACGAACTTCATTGCCTCACCAAGCATAGGATGGACTTCGCTAAGTTTTTCGTGCATTTGTTGTACGAGCTTTCGGTAGCCCGGATGCCCCTGTGGACTGGTACGGAGTTCATGCAGGTGAAATGCCTCCCGGGCGTTGTAGGTAACTTTCCAGCGCATGCGGTGCCCAAGCAATACAGCGTACTGGGCGTCTAGTTCGTAGCCTGCTCCCTGGAGCATGCCGTACATCATGACGCTGATGTCAAAACATCGTTCAAAATCATCAATCAGACCAGCTTCCTCTACCAGTGGCGGGATTTCATAGCCATAGCGCGGCGTCAGTAGCTGCCATTCTAAATCATCTACCATGCGATGGCGCTGGAGGTCACGGAATATTCCGTAGTCACATACTAAATCCCAGCTATAATGAATGGTTTCTAGCGCACGTCCCGGTTTGTGGCGTCGGTTGAGACGCTCGCCAATATAAGCGCTCATAACGTTAGATCGCTGTTCGTACGACATCTTGTCGACTTCTTGCTTGATCTCGGCAAGCGATAGCTGACTATGCTCATAAAGCATGTCCGCCACAACATCTAGCTCGTTGCGCGGAGTTACTACAGACAATCTGACCGGATCTTCGTACTGGCCAAAATTTTGCGGCAAGTATTCGTCGGCTAGCTGTTTGACAGCGTTCGCTGTGTTTGAGCGATACGCTATAAACGCACCGCCACGATCGGGTTTATCGGCTCGTTCCAGGAACGTCGGTACTACTTTGCGGGCTTCATCTAACAGCTCTTGTCCTACTACTTGCGCTTCTTTGAGTGGGTCGCTAAGCAAATGCATGATGAGACTTTCCAGCGCCTGACCAGAAGCATAAATACCCACTGTCGATTCGGTAGCTACTGGCAAAACGGGACGTATAGCGTCGCATGCTTGGGCTCTTGTTGCACCCTGCCAGGCAATGTCTTGCTCTTCTTTGGGTACACTACTATTTGACCGTACGTAATCGGTTAGTTTACGAACCATACTGCTATACAAGTCAAAAATCTCGTTCATACCTGCGCAGTATTTTTGTCTGGTATCGGCATCAAAATGTTTGGGTATATGATAACGGTAGTTGCCATTGGCATCTTTTTGATCGAAGTAAATGTAGCGCGTGCTTTGTTCGAGGTATGCTGCCAGGCGACCCCATTCCAGCTTTTTGGTAAGCAGATTGCTCGCTTTCTCGACTACTAGATGCAGCCCGACTAATTGTTGCACAGAATCGTCTCCATAGGCAGTAATGACACGCTGTAGTAGTTTTTGGTCCTTACCAGCTGCCCCGGCAAATTCGTCCAGTATTGTAACGCGCATATCATCACCGCGTCGACTCAGTCGAGCCATGGCGGCTGCTATGGTTATGGGGCTAAGCTTGTCGTTAAAAGCATAAACATTACTGTCAGTATTGGTAACTGCGTCATCTAGAAATTGCCTACCTGAGGGAGTGACTACATAGACGCCATTACTATCCTTCTTAACATAATCATTAGCTATTGTATTTTGTTGCTGTTTTTGTTCTGATGCGGGTTTCGTTGGTTTCGGTGGCAGCATAGGCAGTACAGTCTCCCATAACATGTCATTAATTGTTTCTATATCCATCATCCTGTTACTGCGGACACAGTCGATGCGCAGAAAATCTTGAGGGAACAATTGGCACAGGTCATCATAGACTTGGACCGATTTTTGTAAATGATTGAGATCTGCTTCGTGAATGTCGCGTTTTTTGTCGGTGTATGTGCGTTCACCCTTTTGATCGACGAGACGTTGCGCAATGTCAGCAGGCACGCGCAACACAATGTTTTTGGTGGGCCTGGGTATCTGTAACATCATAAATTCGAGGTTATCGAGCCAAATAAAGAAACCTCGACGCTCCTCGGCATTCAGGAATTTTGTGCCCTGATGCGCCATATTACTACCAGTGAAACGATTTGCCAGAACGACCTTGCCGCTTGCTAAAGCTTCGCGGATGGCAGGTGCAGCCTGGTAGCGATCGAGCGCATAGAATAATGACCCAGTATATGGGCCAACCTCTTCTGCCGACCCATACTTACCGTTCAGATACTCTCGAACGAAGTAGCTTGAGTCCTGTTCGTATTGCGGAAAGTCAAAGGTCGCAACCTCATATCCAGCATATTCGAGCCGCTTTTTGAGGAGCGAGAACTGGGTACCTTTGCCCGAGCCGTCAGTCCCCTCAATAACCAAGAATGCACCTTGATTGTTCATGAATGTTGTCCTCCCACCAAAGACATTCTGGTGATGAGAGGAATTCTAGTCACCCTTAAGTCCTGGTATCTTAGTTGGCATAGTTCGTTTATCTTTATATGCGCGAGGTAACATTTGGTCTGGTGACCATGTTTTAATCAGGGTTTTCAGATCAGTCCCGAGCTGGTACTTGCCACTAAACCCACCATGACGACCTTCACCGTAATTGCCCTCGACTTCGCCAGTTTCTAGAAATATTGCTTGTGCGATTCGTTCGCCAACTGGCAATAATACGGTTTCTTTTTGATTGAGATTATATATTTCAAGGGTTAGACGGTTGATATAGCCGGGATCAACCCAGCCAGCATCAAAACAGACGGCTATGCCGTTCCGTCCCCAGCTGCTACGGGCTTTTACTTCGTAGGCACCTGGTGGCTTAATACCAAAAAATTCGTGCGTGTGAGCCAGTATTCGTTCGCCCGGCTTGAGGGGTATGACGGGGTGATTTGCAGGAATATTCTTGAGTAGCTTAAATCCGTTTTGTTCGCACCATTCCTTATGGCTGATCGCCTTGTGTGGTCCGTCAAAATATCTACTGACGTCAGTTTCGTCAAAAGGATTATAAATGGTGTGGTCGCCGACGCGTTCTGTTCGGTAATAATAATATCCAAGCGTAACATCGAGGCTGGCATGTGAAACATGCTTTGGGTTGAACGGAGTGCATACAATATGCCCCATCTTGAGTGCGTCGCGTATCTGAATATTGCTGTATACCCCCACAGTTCCTCCTATAGCTACATTGTACGAGAGAATGGCTTTACTATTCAAGCAAACGTTACTTTTTACAACTTATTTGTTTCATACTGCGATGCCAGCGCATTTGCTCGTATGTCGGCAACAATCTGCTTTGCAGTTGCATATAGCTGGTCAAGAGAGCCGTTGTTTACGATCGTGCTATTTACTGGAAGGGTCGATCGTTCTTGTTCTGTTGGATCATTTAGATCCGGCTGATCATAGCCCGGTCTTTCAATTGCTATGACAATACCTCCGGCTTCTTGCACGGCATGTGCATCAGCCACGAAACGTACGCCGCCGATAATAGCGAGCAACGCATTGCTTTGTTTTGCTCGACGTAAAAGCTCGGTATACCAGAGTCCGCTTTGTATCTGCTGCTCTCCGAACGCGCCGAGCCATTGTAATACGGTACGGTAATTGGATTTATTGTGTGTATCAATGGTTTGCTGGGTTAATCCTGGATTGTTCTGACATGCTGCCAAATAATCCCATAATTTTGTATAACTTTCGGGGTTCGCTTTTTCTTGTGATGCGGTTAGGACGGGTGTGCTCGACATGCGATAGTGAGTAACTTCTTCGATGATTTGCGGCAGATGGCTGAGCCATAGATTAACACTGACATAATCGTGCGGCACAGGCTTGCAGCTATCATAGAATGTGTTCAGTCTATCGACGGCCTCAGCTATTATTCGTCCGCTTTCAAGGTGTATGCTGTTGGTTTCTGTTTGGGCAAAAAAATCGGCCAGGGTTGTTTTACCATGGCCGATAGGACCTGTTATCCCCAAAATAATCATGAGGATATTGTAACAGAACAGGTGGATTACTGAATATCACTCAGTGATACACGAATGCTTGGGCCCATTGTTGTGGCGACAAAAGCTGACTTGAAGTAGTTGCCTTTTACGCTGGCTGGCTTAGCGCCTTTTATGCTTGTGATGACAGCTTTAGCATTTTCGCCGAGCTTGTCTGCGGCAAAACTAACCTTGCCAATGCCAATGTGGACGATACCGGTACTATCAACGCGGTACTCAACGCGGCCAGCTTTTGCTTCTTTTACGGCCTTAGCTACATCTGGAGTTACCGTACCGCTTTTTGGATTTGGCATTAAGCCGCGGGGGCCAAGTACACGAGCGTACTTACCAAGCTTTGCCATCATAGCGGGTGTTGCCACAAGAGTGTCAAAGTTGATCTGACCTTTGTCTAGTGCTTTGGTGATTTCATCAGTACCGGCAATATCGGCACCAGCTTTTTTTGCTTTTTCTGCGTCATCAGCTTCTGCAAATACAGCTACACGCACAGCTTTACCTGTACCAGCTGGCAAAACGAGATTCTCGCGGATATTTTGGTCGGCATGCCGAGGATCTACACCCAGACGAATGTGTAACTCTACCGTAGCATCAAACGAAACTTTGCTGGTTTTGGTCGCAAGATCTAGTGCTTCGGTCAGCGTGTATTCTTTGTCTTTCTCGATCAGCTTAGCTGACTCTTGGAATTTTTTGCCCTGACGTTCTAGACGACTTCGTGTCTTGGGTGCAGGTTTGGCCGCAGGTTTTTCGCTTTCATGCGCCTTGGCTTCTGCTTTGCGCTCTTCTTTGGCCGCCTTTTCTTCAGTTTCTTTGATTGCCTTGGAGCTGCGCTTACCTGCCTTAGCGGTTGCTTTCTTCTCCTCGACTACTTCTGTTTGATTATCTGTTTGGTCCGTAGCAGTACTAGTTTCTTGAACAATCCCATCCTTGTTCTCCTCTTCGCTTGCTTTGTTAGCTTTCTTGGCTTCTGCCATAGTTTGTCCTTTCGTGGTGCAATCGGCTTTCGCGCTATCGATTCAAGCCTCCCACAAATTAGTTATTTATGATTCGATTTCTACACCCATACTGCGAGCAGTACCAGCTACCATCTTCTTGACTGCCTCGATATCTTCAGCGTTCATGTCTTTAGCTTTTTCCTCGGCAATCTCAGTTAGCGCTTGGTCGCTCAACTTTTTGGCGGTTTTTTCGCTGTTTGGTTTGCCGGAACCTTTCTGGATGGCTAGCTTGGCAGGAATGAGAGCATCGGTTGGTTGACTGACTACACGGAAGTTCATGGTACGGTCGTCGTAGATGGTTATGTGCGCCGTTACGGTGCCCTTCATCTCTTTGGTAGCGTCATTAAACGGCTGGATAAAATCCATCATATTAACGCCGTACTGACCAAGCGTGCTACCAACTGGTGGCGCAGCACTAGCCTTACCAGCTGGAATCTTCATTTTGAGGTTAGCTTTAACCTGCTTTTTGTCTGCCATAGTTACTCCTAATATTTGCATTTTGCCGTTGAAGCATTCGGCTTGTGCGTAACCCATAGATTATACTACAGCTTACCCCTGTTGTCTAATAAAAAACCAGGCCACTTGGACCTGGTCTAGAACAGTCGATGTAATGATTAGCTTTCGCGCTTGCGTCGAAATATAGCGGCAAGTGCAGCACCGGCTGCAGTAGCTTCACCAGCGATCTGAAATGGTTCAACTGCAAGACTGGTATCTACACTATCAAGCTTTCCATCCGTGATTGCGACGCGTGTTTCAATTAGCCAGTTATTTGTCTCGACTAACTTGTGCTCTATTGCTTCTCCGTTTGGCCCGGCATCAGCAACAATTTGCGTAGATTCTTGCCTTGCTTCATGACCATTCAGTGTGCCAACAAAAGCCATCGTAGCCAAAGCAGCCACTCCAGCAGCACCGAGAATACGTGTACCTATTGGACCTCGTTCCATTAATATCTCCTTATTTACGAGGTAAATAATACACTAAAGTAGCAACAAAGTCAATAACTTGCTAAAGCTTGTTTAAACGCGCTTAACTTGCAGGCTATCCAATTCTACTGGTGTTTCGCGGCCAAACATGTTCACTAGCACTTTGAGCTTGCCCTTGGCTTCGTCAATTTCGTTGATAGTACCGTCGAAGCTCTTGAACGGACCGTCGGTGATGCTTACCACGTCGCCAACTTTGTAGTCCATTTTGTGTTTTGGTTGTTCTAGGCCCATACGTTTGTTGATTTTGTCCATTTCATCTTGGCTAACTGGTGTTGGCTCGGTGCCACTACCTACAAAACCCGTTACGCTTGGCGTGTTGCGTACAATGTACCAAGCGTCTTCGCTCAGCTTCATTTCTACCAAGACATAACCCTGGAAAATTCGTTTTTCGACGACTTTGCGTTTGCCGTTCTTGATCTCGATCATCTTTTCCTTCGGTACTAGTACCTGAAAGATCTTGTCCTTCATGTCAAGCGAGTCTGCGCGTTGGCGAATGCTCTCGGCGACTTTTTCCTCGTAGCCACTGTAAGTATGTATGGCATACCAATTTTTTGTAGTGTCATATCGTTTTGTCATAATAACCTCTTAATTCAAAAATATTTTCTTAAACACTTTATCTAAGCCATAGTCAACGGCAGTCACCACCATTCCAAAGACGATTGCGAACGCAAATACAGCAAATGTTAGTTGGCGAGTTTCTTTTCTGCTGGGCCAGGTAACTTCCTTGAGTTCATGCCATGCCCCTGCAAAATAGCCTATAAAGAGTAGCTTGTAGAATAGTCGGCCAATGAGTCTGACTGGTTTCGTCTGGAACGGACGTAGAATAAACCTAAAAGGTCGTGTGATTTTTTTGATAATCGCCCACAATCCAATGAATGGCCTTGCAGCAGCACTGGCTGTTTTGCGAAGGCGTCGAGTTTTTGGCTTGTTTCGATCCTTCTCACTTCGCTGACGTACCGTTTGTACTGGCTT
>CAYUBG010000014.1:0-12972 GCA_964442995.1 uncultured Candidatus Saccharibacteria bacterium
CAAGCTAGAACCTTCCCGAATGGGTACGGTAATCTCGATGCCTTCACTATACTCTTCTATTAATACATGCTTATGACGTTCAAAGGCCTGTTTTATATGTGCTAGATCACGCTTACTGAGTTCTGGGAAAATAAACGTATCGATACTTGACCCACCTTCAGCCGGTTTGAGCACATGTGGCATGTTGTATAAATCATGAGCCATATATCCCGCATAGTCCACGATCCCGCCCCTAGCTACACGTAAGCCAGCATTGCTTATGCGAGAGCGCGTAGAGAGCTTATCGAAACAGACTTTCGAGGCCTTTGACTCACTACCCAAAAATGGAACCCTAAGCTGCTCTAATAGTGACTGTATCTGGCCGTCTTCGCCACCTGTACCGTGCAATATTGGTAAGACAATTGTAAACTGCTCTGCGTTTGCACGTAGCCAGTCTTTCGTGCCGTCCCAATCGTAAAATGTTACGATATGACCCATTTTTTTTGCTGCAACAGCAACTGCATTGGCTGAGCGTAAAGACACATCACGCTCGCTGGATATACCGCCGCCAATGACAAGCAGCTCTTGACTCATGATTTACTACCAAACTGCTTTTGTTTAATTCGTAGCCAGTAATCACTTTGACGAACTAACTTTTTTGAATCATCGCTATTTGCCAGAATTGGCTTAATTGCTTCTTCTAAAAACACACCGTTTTGTGAACCCTTGAACAGCAATGCGGTGTTGGCCAATTTTTGGTCGGATAAATATTCTCCGATTGCTACTGGTGAATCATATGTACGCACATTACACCCATGCTTTCGTGCTGCCACAGCAAAATATTTATTTGCATCGCTGCCTATTGTAATAATCAAATCCAAATTTTTTAGGCGTTTGTCGTTAGCAAGTTCTGTATGTAAGTCGGCAGATAGATCGCCCATTTCGTTCATGTTGCCAATAACGGCAATCTTATGTTTTTGCTTACGAGCATATAGATACTCTAAGGCTGCCTGAATAGCGATAGGGCTAGCATTGTAGGTATCATCAATAATCAGCGATCCATCTTTGCCGGAAAGTGGCTGCATACGTCCTGGCATTGGCTGCAGACTATGAATGGCGCCGGCTATTGATTTATCGGAAATGCCTACTGTCTGAGCCAATGCAGCCGCAACTGCAAGAGCAGCATTTTGATGGTCTCCTATAAGGCTTGGGCTCGCGATAATCTCAGAACGTCCTGTTTTTATGGTTAAATTATTCTCTTCAAATCGATAGCACACTGTTGCTAATTCTGAGGTGCCATAAGACTGCACAGCTCCATTTTTAATAAAACCATTCTTAATTATCGAGTAATCGACAAAACTTGTACGAGAAAATCGCAGAACAGTAAGCTCTTCATCCGCAACAGCCTGTATGTTGCCAAAGTTTTCCATATGTTCAGGCGAGATCGCCGTAACAACAGCATAGTCAAGCATTAGGTGTTTTCCAAATTGACTAATTTGTCCCGGAGCATCAGTGCCCAGTTCTAGAACAACCACCTCAGCACCTGTGCGCTGTGTTAGCAGCTTTATCATGCGCACAAATGCAAAGACCCAAGCTAAAGGGTTAAATAAGGAAGGTTGGTTTAACCCAAAAAATACGAGCGGCACAGTGACGATGTCATTATAATTACCGTCCTGCCATGCAACACGCTTCTCCGTTGTAAGCATATGAGCAATAGCACGTTTTGTGCCCGTCTTACCTACGCTGCCAGTAACTCCAATGATGATAGGTTTATATTTATGAATATAAAGACGTGCAAAAAACCATGATATATGTACCACAGCACTCTTAGCAGTATTTTTTAGCATACAGTTATTGTAGCAGTAATCTTTTAGCGTGGTTGCTGTAAGCGCTTTTGAAGCTCAGAAATTGGGATAGTTTTTTCTGGCAGTACAATAGGCGTCTTCAAACCATACGCCAGGTAATCTTCTTTTTGGCCATCAGGAGTTTCTGTTTGCACAATTTGCCGTGAGTACTTTCCGACTGATATCTTTAGGTCTACCGGTGGATTCGACTTGTATTGCTCTGGGTCTAGCTCGTCAATATTACCTATTGGCAATATTTTTGCATTTTCTTTTAGCACAGTTATATACTTTGCGATGTCTAACTTTACAGCGTACGTCCAGACGTGCTTGCCATTGATTGTGTCGCTCTTGGTTTTTGAATAATCTGCTACCAGAATCTGTTGGTCACGAATCGTTTTTGTTATTTTAGTGGCCGAATCACGATCGAGATTAGCAAATACCAGAAGTCCTAGTGCGGCCTGTCGATAATATTGCGTAGAACCTATCTGGTCTGTTTTGCCCCACACCCCCTGAACGGTATCAAAATTCATTGACTTGCCATCTTGACTCTTTTGATTTGTCCTAATCGTGATATAACGACTATAATCAGCCGTCTTTGTGCCAATTGTTTCTGATTTTACTGCTGTGCTATTTTCTCCGCCCCCTTGCGATAGGTCTACATAACTGCGAGAAGCTATCGGATCGACGAAGCTTAGTTGGGTATACTGGTCGACCTTTTGGCCACCTTGATCACTAACACTCCGTTTTGTTACGCCACTGGTGCGAAGGTTGTTCTGCACCATGCCCCAAAAAACTTGCTGTGGCCCATTATAAATTTTCTGCACCCAGAGCACAGAGAACACGGCGAAGAGGATTACCCCAGCCACTATCATGCTGATTGTTTGCGACGGACGAATAGTTAGTGTGATGACTTGCTTGGGATTGTTCTTTTTAGGCATGGAAGTATTGTAACAGACAGAGCGTATACTAAAGTAATGACAAAACCCCTCGCAGAACTGCTTCGTCCAGAAAAACTGTCTGACATTATTGGTCAACAACATCTTATAGGCAAAAATAAGCTTATCCGAGAAATTGTTCGCACCAAAAAACCTGTGAGTCTTGTTTTCTGGGGCCCACCTGGTAGCGGCAAAACCACCCTTGCTCGAATCATCGCCAAAGAAACGGGTGCTGACTGGATAGAGCTAAGCGCCGTAACTTCGGGCGTCGCAGATGTCCGTCGAGTGATAGAGCACGCGGAGCAAAACGCCCGATTGCAAATCCCTACTTTATTATTTGTTGACGAAATACATCGCTTTAATAAGGCACAGCAAGACGCTTTTTTGCCGCATGTCGAACGCGGCACCATAACGCTCATAGGCGCTACTACCGAAAATCCCAGTTTCGAAATCATTACACCACTGCTCAGCCGAAGTCGTGTAGTCGTGCTTGAGCCACTTAGCAAGAAAGATATGATAAAACTCATCCGACGAGGAGCAAAAAAGCTAGCAATTCTACCAGAGCATCTCCCGTCAGAGTCGGTTGCCATGATAGCAGAGCTTTCTGGAGGTGACGGTCGCGTAGCGCAAAAACGGGTGCCAGGGTACGATAAAAACGGTGAGACACATTACAACATCATCAGTGCCTTTATTAAGAGCATGCGCGGCACGGATGCCAACGCGGCACTCTACTATCTGGCACGGATGTTGCAGGCCGGCGAAGACCCCAAATTCATTGCGCGCCGAATGGTTATATTTGCTAGTGAAGATATAGGCGTTGCCGCCCCCGCTGCACTAAATCTGGCAGTCAGTACTTTTCAGGCAGTAACACAACTTGGTATGCCCGAAGCGCAGTATGCATTGTTTCACTGCGCTATCGTCCTAACAAAAACTACAAAATCTCGTCAGGTTGCCAATGCTATGAATGCCGCGTTGCTTGCGGCAAAGCAACATCCCGACTTGCCTATTCCCCTACAATTGCGGAATGCTCCAACACAACTCATGAGCCAGCTTGGCTATGGCGATGGTTATGAATGGAAAGCAAATTTTCAACACCCAGACGGTTTTTTACCGGCCGCGATTAAAAATCTCAATCTTTTTGACAGCTAGTAGCAAAATCATCCCCAAATGAGTATATTTAGTAGCAACTGTCACAGCAGCATCGACAGTAATAGGGGGTAATGATGTCCGAACCAAATAAAATTCGTATCGCGATCGTGGGCGTTGGTAACTGCTTTTCGTCACTATACCAAGGCCTTGAGTACTATAAAGATCACAAGACCGACAACATTCCTGGTGTCATGTTTGCCGACATCGGAGGTTATAGACCTCGTGACATCGAAGTGGTCGCAACATTTGACGTAGATCCAAGGAAAGTAGGCAAAACAACTGGTGAAGCTATCTTCGCCAAGCCGAATTGCGCCCGCGTATTCCAGCCAGATGTACCTGCTGGACCTACAGTGCTGATGGGTAATCCACTTGATGGTGTTAGCGAATACATGCTTGAACAGCCAGAAGATCAAGGCTTCCGTATTGCCAAAGAAAAACCCGTAGATATCGTTAAAAAACTACAAGAGACAAACGCCGACATACTCATCAATTACCTGCCCGTTGGATCGCAAAAAGCGACCGAGTTTTATGCACAAGCCGCAATTGATGCGGGTGTAGCATTCTTAAACTGTATACCCGTATTCATAGCAAGCGATCCAAAATGGGAACAAAAATTTATTGATGCCGGCCTACCAATCGTAGGAGACGATATGCGAAGCCAACTTGGAGCCAGCGTGTTTAGCCAGGTCATACAAGAGCTAGCGTTTGATCGCGGAATGATCGTAGATTTTCACCAGCAGCTCAATATTGGCGGTAATACCGACTTTAACAATATGATGGTCCAGTCGCGTCTAGCCAGCAAGAAGAAAAGTAAAGAGAACGTTATCCGTGCACAAAACGACCTTCGGGGCATACCGGTGCCAGAACACAGCCTTTTTGCCGGCCCAAGCACCTACCTCCCATACCTCAAGGATAACAAAGTTGCATATTTTAACGTTCGACTCAGGGGCTTTGGCGATGCTCCAGTCACAATTGATGCAAAGCTATCTGTTCAAGACAGCGAAAACAGCGCTGGCGTCGTCATCGATGCCATCCGCTACTTAAAGGTTGCGCACGAAATGGGTGTTGTCGGCGCACTTCGTGGCCCAAGTGCATGGACACAAAAAACACCCCCAGAGCAAATGATGTATGCCGACGCAAAGGCAGAATGCGAAGCATTCGCAAAACGCCAAACTACAGCCACCATACAAAAACAGATCAATAAATAGCGATGCTAGTGGTATTTACGTAGATTTTATTGTAAAATCTTGTAGTTCATGGGGCCATAGCTCAGTTGATTAGAGCGCAGCGCTGGCAGCGCTGAGGTCCGGGGTTTGAGTCCCCGTGGCTCCACCAGAATTGCTTTATTTTGTTTTTTGTTTTATAATATACCTATGTCAGAAGAAATTCGGTCTGCATACAGGCCAAGTAAAGAACGCCTAGCTTTGATTCGCAACAAGCGAATACAACTCGTTGGCGGCATAGCTGTTATTGCAGCATCAATATTTGCCGGGTCTGCAGTAAATAATCGCGTTCAAGAACACGATGCACTGCTACAGCAATATGCTGAATCCCCTATTGGCAGCGCACGATCGGCTGAACTTGGCGACAGAGTACAAGCCGAAGCAACGACTTATCCTTTGGAAGTCTCGCTTGTGGGCGGAGCAGCAGTCGTTGCTGGTGTCGCCGGTATCGCAATGGCCAGCGAGGCCACGCGTCGATTACGCATGGTCGGCGGCTTCGGGCGACAACAGTAAATTAAAGACCGACCATGTAGGTCGATCTTTTCGTGCGTGCCCACCCGCGGCGGGTGTTTTTTTGTTTTATATGTTTGTTTCACGCGCCGCATGACGCACGATTACTAATACCATACTACCGCTTATGCTTGATTGTCAAGCTATGCTGCCGAGCCAAATCTGGTGTTATTCGAAATCCAAGTAGCAACGCAAACAACACAGCAAACCCGCACAATATTGACGGCAGACCAGCTGTAGTCTGCGGATTAAGCGTATTAACGACAGCCGTTGGCACGATAAAAATACTATAACCAAATACAAACCAGTGAAGTACACTCTTTGTGGCTTTGTCGGCAGTTCGCGCCAGCCATAGTGCCAAACCAATCCCGACAAACAACCAAAAATAGTAGTGCAGCCCATACCAAAAGCCGTAGCTGTTGCGAATCTGAAAAATAATATAGTTTCCGCCACACCGATAACCAGTGAATGCGTTACTACTAAAACCAAATAACAATATCCAATAACTTGCAGCTATCCAAACAGCAGCCTGAAGCCAAAATAGTGAGGCTTTAGCGATCGTAAGTATGGTCTGTATGCCAAGCGCAGGTAGTGTAGCAATTACCATAAACCCGATTCGTGACCAGGTCTGTGCTTGCAAGCCCATCCCCCCACAAACATTGTATTCAGCTATCTGAAACGCCGCCAAGAAAAACAATATAGCCATAATTAAACGGATTACTGGAGCGTGCTTATACCTTATCAGGGTATACAGTAACAGCCCGATTTCGATCACAGCAGTTGCAATCATTACTGGCGGGGAAAAACAAAAAAAGACCGTTGATTTTTTGTGTCTCACGTTAACCGTACATTACGCTTATTGTTATATACAGTCAATAATATTTCAGACGATATTCAGCATGGCCCATGTATAGTTAGTAACTGACAATCAACTAACCCAAGGTATCGCATGAAAAAATACGTACTCGGAATCTTTTTGGCCTCGATAATAGCAATCGCAGGTATAGCAATTGTGGTAAAAAATGGCAATAATACTGCCAAAAATAGTTCAAATCAAATCAACACTACTGACAGCAAAACTACTAACACAAACTCAATTGACACGATGAACAGTGCAAGCGGTATATTCACTTCATCACAAATCGCTTCACATAACAAACCAAGTGATTGCTGGATCATTGTTTCAAACAATGTATATAATGTAAGTAATTACATAGATAGGCACCCAGGCGGTGCAGGCCAAATTACTCCCCTGTGCGGAAAAGATGCAACAAGCGCATTCGAAGGCCAGCACGGAAATCCAAATAGCAACAGCAGACAGGCGATGGAACTAGCTAATTTAAAGATTGGTTCGGTTCAGTAACGCAGTCAGGACTTATCCAGCATTATAAGTAGTTGTGATTCTGATATTTGTTTGGTGCCGAATTTTGCGGCTTTTGCAAGTTTGCTTGCGCCTACATTAGCCCCGACAACCAGGTAGTCTGTGTCTTTCCCAACAGATGATTGAAACGTACCCCCAAGAGATCGTATTCGCTCTGCGGCCTGATCGCGTCCCATTGTTTCTAGTGTTCCGGTGACGACAAAATTCTTCCCGTCCAAGGGGCCACCAATACTGCTAACAGGCAGTGGCGTAACACCTAGATCGGCAAACTTGTGAAGCAGTTTTTTATTCAAAGGATCTGCAAACCAAACGACTATAGCTTCTGCTACAACCTCGCCAACACCCTCTACCTCATTTAATTCATCGACTGTCGCACGCGCAATAGCATCGAGGCTACGAAAATGATTTGCAAGGTCAATAGCAGTCTGAGCCCCAACATGACGTATGCCAAGGCCAAAAACAAAGCGTGCTAAAGTTGGTTGTTTTTTTGCCTGTATCGCGGCGACAAGTTTCTTTGCACTGACCTCAGCAAATCTATCAAGCTTGTACAGCTGATCTGGCGACAGCAAGTAGATATCTGCCTGATCGTTTATAAGCCCGGCAGCAAGCAACGCTTCGACATTTTTCTCGCCCATACCTTCGATATCGAGGGCGCCTTTACTCGCAAAATGTTCAATGTGTTTTTGGTTACGAGCAGGGCAAAGCGTGTTTGGACACCGCCACACCGCCTCATCTGCCTTGAGCTTAACAAGCGCAGTCTGACATTCTGGACAACTGCTAGGCATGACAAATGCTTTTTCGTTTCCTGTGCGCATGCCTGTCAGTGGCTCTACTACTTCAGGTATTATATCCCCGGCTTTGCGAACTACTACTGTGTCGCCGATACGAATATCTTTGCGCGAAATCTCGCCTTCGTTATGAAGCGTAGCCATTTGCACAGTACTGCCAGCAATGGTCACTGGCTCCAACATGGCAACCGGGGTTGCCGCCCCCGTTCTGCCGATAGAGATAAAGATATCTTTTACTTGGGTAGTCGATTGTTCGGCAGGATATTTGTACGCAATCGCACCGCGCGGGTTTTTACCTACAACCCCCAGTCGCTCGTATAAAGTTCGATCGTTAATTTTAATCACCAGCCCATCGATATTATATGGAAGTTCGTGGCGTTTACTGTCCCAATCCTTGGCAAAATTATGAATAGCAGTAACATCCACTAATTTTTGAGCGTATTCCCCGCCACCAAAACCTAGTTCTTTCAGTAGGATATAGGCGTCGTGATTGGTTGGGATGTCGTCTTCATCATCTCGCAACAGATCGTATGCCAAGAAATGCAGTTTGCGTTTTGCTACAAGACCACTATCCAGTTGACGTATAGTGCCTGCAGCAGTATTTCTAGGGTTCGCAAACAATGGCTGCCCGTCTAGCTCACGTTGCTTGTTGAGTAGCTCAAAATCCTTTTTGTACATCACTATTTCGCCACGCACTTCTGTGCGACCTCGCAGAAAAATGTTTGTTTGTTTGGTGGCGCGTAACCGCAGCGGCACTGAGCGTATCGTACGAACATTTTCAGTTACATCCTCGCCAACGAGTCCGTCTCCTCGTGTAACTGCTTGTGAGAAGATTCCATCCATATAAATAATTGAGCACGCTAGTCCATCCTTTTTTACATCTCCAAAAAACGAGATAGTAGCATTTGGAGGCAGTAATTTCTTTGTCCTCGCAATCCAGGCGTCAACATCGGCTTCGTCAAAAACATCGTTAATACTGATCATGCGCTTCTTGTGCGCAACACTTGTGAATCCCTTTAAAACTTGGCCACCAACCCTTTGTGTAGGCGAGTCTGCAGTAATTAGATCTGGGTACTCTGATTCAATATTTTTAAGCTCACCGATCAACCCATCGTAAACCGAGTCATCCACTGAAGGTCTATCCAAAACATAGTATTCGTACCAATACTGTTCTAGCTGGGCTTTTAGTACTGCTATGCGAGCAGTAGCATCGAGCTTATTCACGGAGTAGTTCCCTGTAAAGATTATATAAATATGACACCGCCACAAGCCATCCAACCATTGTCAGCATAAAAAACACCGCCTCGGCAATCTGTGTTACGAAAACCAGCAGCGGCAACATAATGACACCAGCAAGTAATACTAACGCCAACGGCAAAAACAATACTTTTCGCATAGTTGACCAACGTCGATGTAGAACTAACTGTCTTGCACTCCGTAGTGCCTTGAATGGCGTCATATCGGGCAGCGTAACAATGAACAATGCGAAAACCGACGAGCAAATCATATAAAACGAGAGTAGCATCAGTAGACCAAAAACAAGCATCCATAGTCCTCGCTCGACCAATGTCGATGCTATGCCATTACCAACGACGGTACTGTATAGCCAGCTGCCGATTGCAAACGGCAGCAATTGCAGACCAACTACCATCAGTACTAGAGTAAATTGCACTAACGGATAGGTACCTTTATAGAAAGCATCACGAGCTCGAATTTTATGGCCAGCCTGAACCTGACGAAGCGCCCAAATGATTGTAAGGCTGATTATTAGCATCAAAATAGATTGATACGCCGAGCCATCCTGGGTACCCGTGGAGCCTGCCGAACCAAGCAACGTCGAGAATAGCACCGCACCGGTAACAATACCTCCAAACCGACCCTTGAAAACATCTGCAAATGTTGACTTCAACTCTTGCAGATTCAAACCACCACCAACGCCCCTGACCAATAGTACTGTTAGTAATCCATAAATTATCGCCAATACAGTAAATAACCGCCAGTTTTTTCGCAGTATTCCCAGAGTAGTTGCAAATAGTCGAAAGGCATTGGGCAACTTTGGTTGTGCTGGTCGAATACGTTTATGCAAACGAAACGAACGATAGACAGGAGCCTTGCGGCGTCTAGGCTGTTTGGCTATTAATTTTTTTGATGCTGGTTTTTGCGAAAAAGTAGTAGACGTACTCTTTCTTTTTACTACTTTTCGCTTGCTTGCCGATATTTTTGGCTTGGTTTTTGTGGGCATTATGTAATCATTCCTCTCAGACGTTTAATTCGTTCATCTACAGGAGGGTGAGTACTAAAAAGTTGCGCAACTCCTCGGCCCTTCTTGAGTGGATTGGCAAAAAACAAATGAGCTGTCGTAGTATTTTGCTTGCGCATAACACTACCGTGATCTCTAATTTTTTCTAACGCACTCGCAAGACCCTCCGGATAACGAGTAGTTAAAGCGCCAGTTGCATCTGCGAGGTATTCTCGTCGACGAGACACAGCAAGCTGAATTAGCGTCGCAACAATTGGAGCAATAACTGCCGCTACTATACCTACTATCATTAGCATTTGGTTGGAGTCACTGCGTTCATCATCATTACCACCGCTAAACCAACTAATACGCAGTAACACATCTGCCAATAGACCAACCGCCGCTACCAACGCAAATGCGATCATCGATACGCGGATATCGTAGTTTTTAACATGGCCAAGTTCATGTGCCAGTACACCTTCCAGCTCTTTATCGTTCATAATCTCCAATAACCCACTTGTAACAGCCACGGAGGCATGTGATGGATCACGACCGGTAGCGAAAGCATTTGGCGCAGGATCGGTCATTATATATATCTTGGGCGTTGGCAATCCTTCTGTAATCGCCAAATTCTCGACAATACGATACAGACGTGCATTTTGCTGTTTTGTAATCTCTTTTGCACCACTTACCGCCAAGGCCAGCTTGCTACCTGCCCAATAGCTTACTGCCGCATAGACCAACGCCCCTGCCAGCGCAAAGTAGGTAACCCGAATACTACCGAGCCAAACTGAGATAAAAAACGCTAACAGACCCACTATAATTAGGAACGACAACATAATCAGCACTGTTTTTCGTTTGTTGGCAGTAATCTCTTTATACATATATGGATATTATACGGAGAAAACACCACATAGGCTACATCTTCATCTGTTTAAATGCCTCCTGCATGACAGCAAGCATAACAGGATAGTGCTCCGGCTTTACGCCACTTTCATTAGCGTAAAAATATACGACGTTATCGGTCACTTCTAAGTTGATCTCGAAAGGCTGCTTCTCGAGAAATTCCATAAATGCAGGGTGCAGCAGTTCTAGGCTAGTAGGGCCCTCTGCAGTTGAAGCTAGTACTTCGAACTTTTTGTTAAAGTCGGTCCACTCGGTTTTTACTTCCTGCAGACCTGACTTTCCCGTCCACTGCACGAACTTCTTACGGCGAACAACAATATCTCCGTAGCTTTTTGGTAGCTGCACCTGCGCTACTAAGTACTGCCGTGTTGCTCGTTGGGGGTTTGGTACGTAGGTGTATATCTGCACCAAAACGTTATTGTACAAGCCAATGCAGTGATTGTTGATATCCGATACACCAAACTTTCCGCCAGAGAAAATCTGCCCTCTTCGGGGTAATAGTAACCATCCCCAATCAGCGCTATAGAAGAATTGCTGCTGTTTGGCAAATTGTTCGATTGTTTGTTGACGCATAAACTTGCTCTCTGTCGCTTGCTGAATGCCCGCCAACAACCACCCGCCACCGGCTGCACGTTTAAAGCGCCAATATTCTGTGAATTCACTCTTATCTACGTGCAGTTGTGTATTGTCTCGTGTATCTATCAGTGTATCTGTTGCTTTGGCCTGTATGCCCATAACAAATTCATCCTGCGTAGCTTGGGCGGCATCATTTACCGACTGAATTTCCTGCAGAGTGATCGTGACATCTGACATTTGATTAACCCTCGATGCCTGCTTGATCGCAAGCAACATAAGATTTACATGTTGAAAATATTCTGGGGTCACGTATTTCTGAATCGAGCCAATATCGAATCTACTCCAATCATATTGGAACCTATTGAATACTGTAGCTACATACTCCTTTAGTTTCGGCTCATCCCATGCGGCATCTGCTGTACCGGCTTTTTGCAATGCTTCTTCGGCTTTTTTGTTTCGTTTCAATTTTGAAAGCCAGCCATACAAGCCGGCTCCAGCACCCATACAAGCTCCAATAGCCATAACAAAGCCATAACCACGAAATAGCGCCATCAGCAATAAGCTGTACACAACCGCTACAGGCCACGTTATCCAATTACCTATCTCGACTTTGTCCTTGCGTCGAAATATAGCACCCAGTCCATGCATCGGGAAATAGCCTATTGCAATCAACAAGCCGCCGCCACCGCCGCCGCCACTGCTAGAGCCACCGCCGCCGCCACGAGCAATAATTTGCCATGGCAAGGAATGCACAATTAGCCCCACGACACTCATGCTAAGTACGTTGCCGCGCTAGAATTTAACTTCTGTAGGCTTTTGTACTGCAGCAGACTCAGCCTCGTCGAGCTCAAAAAACTCTCGCTTTTTAAACCCAAGTATCCCAGCAAATACGTTAGTAGGGAATGTTTGAACCTTAATGTTGAGGTCACGAGCAGAACCATTATAAAATCGTCGCGCTGCCTGGATTTTATCCTCTGTATCTGTTAGTTCAGCTTGTAGTTGAGCAAAATTTTCGTTGGCTTTCAGCTGAGGATAAGCTTCGGCTACAGCAAAAAGGCTCTTCAACGCACCAGAAAACATGTTGTCGGCTTCGGCTGTCTCTTTAACGCCCTGGGCACCTAAAATTGCCGAACGTGCTTTGGTAACATTTTCAAAGAGTTCTTGTTCGTGTTTGGCATATCCTTTTACTGTTTCTACCAAATTTGGGATAAGGTCAACTCTGCGCTTTAACTGTACATCAATCCCAGAAAGCGCTTCTTTGATGCGAACGTTTGCACGTACTAACCCGTTATATATAGCTACAATCCCTAATGCCAACACCGCTAATACCACGATAACTACAATCAACATCTGCTCTTATCTCCTTGGTTATTTGTACTTAAAGTATAGCACCATACAAGTCAAATCCGACCCTAATAAAAATCACGCAAAAGTTTGCGTGA
>CAYUBG010000015.1:0-9947 GCA_964442995.1 uncultured Candidatus Saccharibacteria bacterium
TCTCCTAAAACATAGACCAAATGGCGCCAATGCCCGCAGCGGCCATTAGGAGTGTTACACCCCAACCCAATACAGTAGTAGAGGGCTTGTTGACCCATTCGCCCATATGTTTTTTATTGCTACTAATGACGACAATGGTAAATAAAATGAGCGGTGCAACAATGCCATTACCTACAGCTGAGTAAATAAGGGCTTTAATTGGATCGAGACCAATAAAATTCATGCCGAGTCCCACGAGCAGTGAGCTGATAATCACTCCATAAAAGGCGTACGCTTGTTTTAGCTTGCTATTTAGACCACCTCGCCAGCCAAGACTTTCGGCAATAGCGTACGAACTTGATCCCGCCAGAACAGGTATAGCTAGCAGACCGGTGCCAATGATGCCTGCCGCAAACAAGAAGAACGTGGCATCACCTGCGAAAGGACGCAATGCCTCTGCGGCTTGTGCTGCACTAGTAATATTGGTAATTCCGTTGCCATAGAGAACCGCACCACAAGCGGCAATTATAAAGAACATCACGATATTGCTAAGGAACATGCCGGACCAAACGTCGATACGCATGTGACGAACTTCACTCTTTTTGGCGCCCATCCGCGATACTATGGATGTTTTACCCTTGCTAATCTGCGATTCGATTTCTTGTGAGGTTTGCCAGAAGAATAGATATGGCGAAATTGTTGTACCTAAAATTGCACAGACTAGTAATAACTGATCTTTTTGAAAATGCAGGTGCGGCATGATGGCTGCCCTGCCCACTGCCGACCAATCTAGCCTTGCTAGTATTGCCGAAAATATATACGCAAGTAGAACCATGGCAAGCCATTTGAGATACTTTGCATATTTTTCATATGGAGTAAATACTTGCATTAGCAGGCTTACAAGGGCAAAACCAATAACCAGTAATGGAAAGTTCATGCTGGGCCGAAGCAGTTGCGCGCCCTTGGCCATAGCACCCAGATCGGCTCCAATGTTAAATGAGTTTGCTGCGAATAGTAACAGTGTACAGACATACAGGAATTTTTTTGAAAAATAGGTGCGAATATTCCCGGCAAGCCCTCTACCCGTAACAAGCCCAATGCGTGCGCACATTTCTTGTACCACTGCCATCAGGGGGAACGTAAAAATCGCCAACCAGAGAAACTGAAAACCATACTGAGCACCCGCCTGTGAATATGTTGCAATTCCTGAAGGGTCATCGTCTGATGCGCCTGTTGTGAGTCCTGGGCCAAGGATGTGCCAGTAGTCGCCTGTTTTTTTAATAGCATGCTTAGCAGTGTCTGTTGGAAGTGCTGCTGCAATTCTTTCGCCCGTATCGACTGTCTTTTCGAGCAATTGTGCAGGTGCCTCGACAGTTTTGGTAAACAGATTTTTCTTTGCCATATTATTGCTTATGGTAATACAAATTGTTACCTTCGCCTAGCGAAAAAGCTGTACGATAACGCTGCCCAAGCCGATATTTATTGCAATGCCTGTTATTCCAATGCCAATACCGGCAGCAAGAACGTAAATATCTTCTAGTATTATTCCAAGCGATAACACTACAACGCCCATTGCAGGAAGTGTATCGAGCCCCGAGAATGGTGGCGCAAAGAACGCTCCTAGACAGAATGCAAGTGTGCAAAAACCCAAAAATGATCGAAACAACCTATTGGCAAGCAGTCCTGCCAAGCGAGGTTTCGAGTATTTCTCGAACCAGCGAATACGCTTTGATATAAACGGCAGCGCTTTATCTTTAGTAGTATTGTTTAGCGATTTATGCAGTAGTGATTGTGGAAGCCACACAGATTCCATGCCCACAATCATTTCTAGGGAAAGTAGCATGGCTATTAATTCTGTGGCGTGGCTTATGCCACCCGTTGGTATCGGGAGAGCCGGAAGAAATAGCAGTAAGAGTAGAGCTACGGCGAATGTTTTTTCGCCGAAAATGTCATTTAACTGACCAAGCGTTTTTTTGCCAGGGCTTTTTAGCCAATCTTCAAGTTCATCGCTAAACATCTTGGGCTGCTTCACAGCTGTACTATATCAAACCGTCCATAGCTTGCCGAGTGCAGTAGTTGGTTGTTATGCTTAATCTACATGAATAACTTGTTTGTCTGGAGTTTTGTTATTTTTTGTGGCAGTGTATTTATTTTGGCAATTGTCGCCGCCGTTATGGGGTTTGTCGCACCAAAGCAGTTCCGTCATATCATCCATAAGCATATAAAAAAGTCACATCTTGTAATAATTTGCAGCGCACTCGCCGTGCTGTCGGCAGGAGCCGGCGGCTATGTGTATTGGCTATATCATAATCAGCGGCAAACGAGCCTAACGGCCGTTACAAAGGCCCAGGTGGAGCCAAGTGCTCCACCCGCCAATAAGTCAACCGATAGCTTGCCCTCATTTGAGATCGTTAAGAAACCAGCTGTCACCTCAAATAAAAACCAGCAAAAAAGTGCCAGCTCACAGCGGATAACAGTGTACGTAGATGCTTCGAGCGATAAAGAACGATTGACTGCACTCACTAAACAATTATTGAAGCAGTACAAAAACTACTCTTCAAAACAGTGGTATATCGACTTTTTTGATAATAAAAAAGTAGCCAATACTTATTTTGATCAAATTCAGAATCCAAAATTATCTGCCTCAGAAAAACGAAAAGTGGCCGATCACTATGTGGCGGTATGCGTGGTGGATCCGGGGCAAAAAGCACACCTATTCTTACTGAAACAGGCCGATCAGCGCGCTGGTGGTATAGCGATTGAGTTACCGTAAAAAATGTGCAAGCGTGAGCGTTTTTTGGTATCATAAAGCTTGAGCTATTATAGGGGTAGAAATATTGACAAAGCTAGGTAGAGCTTTTACATACATACGGCGAGCTGTATTCGTGTTATTGCGCAAAACCGCACGAGTCTTTGCTTTTATTGCCTCAATTATCCGAAGATTACAGCCTGCCCAACAGCGATCTGTGGCCGTTTTCATTGCATTTGTGTTGGTTATGGCTATTGTATTGCCTATTGGTCGTACACATAAAACCAAGGCTTTTGGTAACTATCAGCAGACCGAGTGGTCGAGTATTGGTACAGACACATCAACACAATATTCCGCTGCCGATAACGTTAATGCAACAAACTCAGGAGTCAGTATAGGGTCACAAAACCAGGCTGCATGGTGTGCTTCTACGAATTGTAATACGGACTGGGCATACCGAAAAAAGATCATCGTTACCAGCGATGAAGGTCAGGCAATAAATGATTTTCAGGTCAAACTGCACATAAATCACGAACCTGAGATGCAGACAGGTTGGGGTTTTCCTGATCTACGGTTCACTACCGAAGACGGTATCGGTGACTACGCTCATTATATTTTGCATGATTACAACGGACAGTCTGTTGACGCTTTAGTAAAAATACCCACCTTATCTCCAGGCCAGAATACATTCTATATGTACTACGGTAATGATAATGCTACTGGCACAAGTAACCGTGATTCGACTATGGACTTTACTGATCACTTCAACGACAACCCGCAAAATTACTGGTGGACTGGCTGTAGTAATAGTAACCAAGTAACTTTTTCTAATGGAGAGGCTGTAGCGCCTACCGGTTGTTTTATGGGTAATATTCCTCCTTACGATCAGCAAGATAACTCAACTGATAGGGTTGTAGAATACGATTATAAGATTGATTTCTCGGACGTTTCGGATTGTGGCAGTTACTATGGCGGAAATTATAATAAGTTAGCTTGGAACCCAGCCCAGTATCCAGGCGACCCAGATGCTTTTACTTTAAACTTCAATGGGGTTTATGGGCCAGGTGCTAGTTGTGGCAGTAACGCTAAAATTATTGTGGGTAATGCAAATATAGCCCATTTTAATGATGTTTTTATAAACTATAATCAAGATTCAGTACCTCAATCCAGCGAAGGCGGATTTTTAACCATTAGACAAGTTACAAAAGCTGCCGGAGGCTTCGAACTGTATGTTAGTAGCGACTACGGAGCTACATTTACTCAGCTACCATTATTTACTCCCAATAATCAGCAATATAAAGTAGGATTTGGTTTTGCTGGTGATTATCATGGCTGGGTTGTTAAGAACGCTGGTACATATAAAACATCATCTCAAGTTAGCAGTCGATTTGGGATCAAAGAATGGCAAGGTGGCCGGGTTGGTACCCTAACTTCGGCCGTCATCGATATGGAGCCAAAAGCCTTTTATGATCGAGTATTGCTTTCGCATAGTGGCAGTGGATCGCAAACTATTCTATTGCGAAGTTCCAGTAATGCCGATATGAGTGGTGCTGACGACTTTAGTACTTGTAATCAGCTGTCGGATACCGATCTTGTTAGTACTTCAACATGTATGCATGTAGGCCAGCGCTATGTGCAATATCAGATAGTGCTATCGGATGGTGGTTCGTACGATGCCGCTGTCACGTCGGTAACTATAGAGCACAACAATGACCTAAATAGCCCAACTGCACCAAGCGGTGTGGTGATTAAAAGAAGCTCCACTGGCAGTGTTATAAGTTCGGGTGGATGGACGAATACATCTCCGTACTTTAGCTGGACCGCTGCGACCGACAATGTCGGGGGATCGGGTGTGGCTGGTTATTGTTTGTATGTCGGCACAAATGCCAATGCAGACCCCACTGTTGACGGCAAAGGAATAATTTCTACTAGTTCACCTATAAACACCGGAGGGCTCTGCGACTACGCTACGGCTGATACTAACTTCAACTCTAATGCTAGCAGCTTGGCTCTAGTACATGGACAGACGTACTATATACGGATAGTTGCCTTCGATCAGGCGGGAAATGTTACAACCGACACCCCGGCAACGTCGAGTTTTAAGTATGACAACGTAGCACCTTGGATTGGTACGGTTACTTCTTTCCCTTCGGCAACAAATACTAAGAACTATCGATTTAGTTGGCTTGCTGCATCACCATACACCGAGAATGATTCTGGTTTGGCTGGAATTAAATACTGTATTACTAACCTTGTTATCGGATTGACGGGTTGTAACCCCGATGACCCCAACTGGACAGGTGCAGATCACGTCAAGGGTTCGCTTAGCGATGCTAGTAATGCGATTCCCTACTCTGCCGGGACATTTACGCTTGGGCCAGACGATTATGATCGAATGGATGATCAAATTGCGCATGTTAACTTTATTGCCATACGTGGAGTTGATAACGCTGGAAATTATACCGATAACGTGAATGGTATAAACATTTTCATAATTTCGTATACTGCCAGTGATGCCCCGGCTAATCTTCAGGTAACACCAAGCTCTAATTCCGCCAACAGTTTTGCATTTACCTGGCAGCAGCCGGCTAATTTGTTTGGTGCCCCAAGTAAAGCTAACTACTGCTGGACGGTAAACGTTGCAATTGCCGCCGATGGTAGTAATTGCTCTTGGACTGGGCTTGGTGTTACGCAATTGGCCGCGGGCCCTTATGCTACTCGCCAAGGCAGTAACACATTCTATATAGCTACCAAAGACGAAACAGGAAACTTCGATAATAGCAAGGTAACGAGCATTAACTTTACGGCCAATACTACGGCGCCAGGTGTGCCCCAGAACCTAGATATTTCGGATGCCTCAATACGTGCTACTAGCACCTGGAAGTTGGCACTTAGCTGGTCGGCACCCTCATCATCTGGTTCCGGTATATCGACGTATCGTATCTTACGGTCTACCGACAACATAACCTTTACCGAAGTTGGCTCAACCTCACAGTCAAATACCAGCTTCATTGACACCGGGTTAAGCCAAACGACGTATTATTATAAGGTCCAAGCCTGTGACAACGCCAATAACTGTGGTATTGCATCGAACAGTGTAAACAAGCAGCCTACAGGCCGTTATACTGAGCCGCCAAAACTTACTGCCGACACCGATCAGCCTAAATTTAAAGATGTCACTACCCGCAAGGCAACCATATTCTGGTTTACAGATCGAAATAGCGATTCACGCATTGCGATAGGTACATCGCCTGGCCGGTATAATTCACAAGAAATAGGTAGCTCGTCACAGACCACAAATCACGATGTTACGCTAACAAACTTAGAACCAGGCACAACATATTATTTTGTGGCGCGTTGGACAGACTCAGACGGCAATACTGGCCAATCGGTAGAGCGGAGCTTTACTACCCTACCCGGCCCATCATTTAGCGAGGTCAACCCTTCTGCACTAACGATTTCGTCTGCATCAATCAACTTTACTTCACTCAACTCCACAAAAGTCACTATGTACTATGGCAAGAGCGAGTCATTTGGTGCCGCCAAAACCATTGACACATCGCTAGAAAGTTCTCAGTACTCAATTGCATTGTCCGACCTAAGCGATGGTACAAAGTACTTCTTTAAGCTTAATGGTTTTGATCCGGATGGTAACGAATATCAGGGTAATATATATAGCTTTACTACCCCTGCTCGCCCACGCATAAGTAATCTACAAATAAAGACCGAAGACGGCGCTTCTAGTAGTACAAAGAAAGTTACCTGGAATACGAACGTGCCTACCACAACTCAGCTTCGCTATGGTCCGAAGGACGGACAGTCAACCAATAAGGTAGATTCTACCAAAACACTTAATCACGAAATGGTTATTACTAATCTTATCGATGATACAGATTACGAATTAGCGGCTATTTCCACTGACGATGCTGGGAATGTCGCAACGAGCGAAGTGCAAAAATTCCGTACTTCTATAGATACCCGCCCACCTAAAGTTAGTAACGTGAATGTCGAAGTTTCTATACGCGGTACTGGCACCGAAGCTAAGGGGCAAATTGTGGTAACGTGGAAAACCGACGAGCTGGCAACAAGCCAGGTTGCCTTTGGTTTGGGTAACACGCTTGAAGCCATCACCAACAAAACCCCTGAAGATACACGGTTGACCTTTGATCATACTATTGTGATTGCAAACCTCAACACCTCTGCCATTTATCAGATCCGACCAATTTCACAGGACAAAGCTCTAAATAGTTCGGTTGGTGAGGCACAAACCGCTATAATTGGACGAGCATCAAATAGCTTAATCGCAATCATCCTCAATGCACTTCGTAATACGTTTGGGTTGAAAAACTAATGAATAAAACAAATACACCTATCACTAAAGAAAAATCTTTTATGCGGCGTTTACGTGTTGTACGACAGTTTGCTTTTGCTAGCCTATTTAGTGTTTTGCTAGCCTCCATAATAATGATCTTCGGCAATGCCAACAGCGCGCTAGCGGCCTTTACAACTATCACTCAAAACGACTGGAGCGCTGGCCAGTATGTAGATAAGCGTAATTTAGTAACGAGTACGCCAGGACAATTAACTCTGGATAGCGGCACTATTGGCAACTGGTGTAATATCGACTCTAATGCTTGCGATAGCTCATGGCCGTACCGAAAACAGCTCAATATCAACAGCGATCAGTCACGCACTGACTATCAGCTATACTTTACGGTCGATTACGAACCTGCTATGCAAAACGATTTTCGTGATTTGCGATTTACCTTGTTTGACGGCACGCCGCTGTACTGGACACCTGGCGAAAATATGCAACAAGGTGTTTCTACCGATGTATATGTTAAGACACCGATTCTAGATCAAGGTGTAAATACACTTTATATGTACTACGGCAACCCGACAGCAAACGGTTACGGTACACCGAGTGATGTATTTGACTTCTATGATAACTTCCCTGGTAATAGTATAGACACCAACAAATGGTGGATAGGCGGTGGTGTTGCAGATGCAATTTCTGTAAGTAATAACGCCATGCACTTCGATAACTCGGCCGGTTTGTCGGCTGGTAATGACGGTATCACGCCCATTACTGATCCAAAACGATTTGAAATTGGTATGAATGTTGTGTCGCTTGGGAGTAATAGCGATAATACTTGCTCTTTCATCAATCCAAATATGTATAATGTCATTGACTGGAGCAACGCTGTTGACCAGCATGCGCTTTACTTTGGCTGTGATGGCACAAATAATGAATTCTTTGTAAATGGTTACGATAATATTGATGGCGTAGGTACGAGTACTAGTCTTTCGACCAACCAGTCTTATGGGAATGAAGGTTGGTATGTGCGTTATGCCATTGAACCTACGGCTACTGGCGGAAAATATTACAAAAGTAATAACTGGACGACTCTGCAGCAATTCACAACTGGCGTGACAGGTATGACACGAACTCCTTTGAATCCTACAATTTATGTCGGTGCAGTGTTTACAAATACAAAATGGAATATGAACTTTGCCCGAATATATAAATCTGGCGCAAACACGAATGCCAACTTTGGTGTGGAGCAAACTTATGGTGGCAAACTTGGGCGTCTTGACTCGACTATCTTTGATCTAGGCGGTACTCAGATAATGCTTGGTAATGTCAACCTTCAAGTATCTGGCACCGGAATTGCTGGCGTGCAAATTCGCAATGGCAATCAGTCCGATTTAAGCGATGCATCTGATTTTGATACGTGTAACGTATTGGCATCTGGCTCTTCTATCAATACCTCAAGCTGCGTATCTCTTGGCAAGAGATACGTACAGTACAGACTGTATTTGTCGGCTGACGCTGTGAATAACTTACAAGTAAACGAGGTTGGACTGGAGTATTTGCTTGATGATCAGGCGCCTAATGCCGCAACAGGGCTTTCGATTAAACGAAGTGCCAACGGATTGTCGCTAGCAAGTGGTGGCTGGACGAACACTACAAGACCGTATTTTTCGTGGTCAGCGGCGGCTGACAATGGCGAAGCTGGCGTCGCGGGATATTGTGCTTACTTAGGCGAAGACGATACGGCCGACCCAATAACGACTTCCGGTGTTTTGCCCGTATATAGTGACCCGAATTACAACGGTATCAATACAGGCGGAGCATGCCAATACATAACAGATGGGACATCGATAGATTTGTCATCCTTCAACTCTCCGCTTAATATTCAAAGCGGGCATCGTTATTACTTAATACTCAAAACAATCGATTCGGCTGGCAATATTTCTGCCAGCTCCTCCAGTGTAAATATACAGATAGATACGAACGCACCGTTCCCAGGGACAATTATCAGTGCTCCAATCGGCACGAACTCCAAGATTTTCAATGTTAGCTGGCTATCAAGCTTCCCGGCCTATGTATCTGATGATGCTTCAGGAGTGGCGGGTTTTAAATATTGCGTCACTAACCTGCTATTGGGCTTCTCGGGCTGTGACCCGAATGATCCAAACAACAGCAATTTCTACGGGCTTTCTCATACATCTGGCGATATCCATGATACTAGTGACGTTATCCCATTCAGTAACGGTGAATTTAGTACTGTGGCAGCTGATGCTGCCCGGCTTGACGACGCCGTCGCTTTTGCTAATGGCGTATACGTATTCGCCGTCGATAATGCAGGAAACTGGACATATGTCGGTAATAAAACGGTAATTATCACTCACCTTCCTCCAGGCGCACCAGAGAATCTGAGCGTTTCACCTGCCAGCAATACGGCCAATAGTTTCTCGTTTAGCTGGACAAAGCCAACCTTTACTATTGGTTCTGATCCGGATGTAGATTACTGCTGGACGGTCAATGAAGACATTGCTAGCAATGGTTCCAATTGCCACTGGACGGGCAAAGGCATTACCCAGCTTGCTGCGGGTGCGTATGCAACCCAACAAGGCACCAATACCTTCCGTATCATGGCAAAAGATGTAACGGGCAACTTTAGTAGTGCGAATGTTGCTTCGGTTGATTTTACTGCCAACACAACTGCCCCTGGTCCGCCACGTAACCTCGATAGCTCCGATGTATCGGTTCGTGCAACAAGCACTTGGAAGATTGCTTTATCGTGGAACGCTCCTACCCTACCCGGCTCGGGAGTATCGGCCTACAAGATTATGCGTTCCACAGACGACGTTAACTTTAGCCAAGTTGGAACTACATCGTCGAGCAATACAAGCTTTATTGATAGCGGGCTAC
>CAYUBG010000015.1:9957-12838 GCA_964442995.1 uncultured Candidatus Saccharibacteria bacterium
AGTGTTGTACTATTACCGTGTTTTGGCATGCGATAGTGCTAATAATTGCAGTGTGCCAAGTAACGAAGTGAATCGAACACCGACTGGGCGATTTACCGAACCAGCACGATTGACTTCTGACACTGACCAACCAAAGGTCAAGAATATTAGCACTAAAAAAGCAACCGTGTATTGGTTTACCGATCGAGCCAGTGACTCGAAAGTCGCATATGGTACAGCCTCTGGACAGTATAGTCCTGCAGAAGTGGGTAACGCTACACAAACTGCCGCACACGAAGTGCAACTGACAAACTTGCAGCCTAGCACCACGTACTATTACATAACAAAGTGGACCGACCAAGACGGCAACACTGGACAGTCGCAAGAACGAACATTTACGACCGCCCCTGCTCCGACCATTGCTGAAGTTACTACCACGAACGCAAGTATTGATGGCGCGACTGTTAATTTTGTATCTACCAATGCAGCGAAGGTAGCTGTGTACTATGGCATAAATTCTCCTGTCGGTGGATCAAAGAGCATTAATACCGCCACAAGGACTTCTAGCTACAGCCTGCGGTTGAGCGATTTACAAGATGGCACAAAATATCTATTTAAAATAAATGGACTAGATGCTGACGGTAACGAGTATGCCGGCAATGTGTATGCATTTACTACGCCATCGCGGCCAAAAATCAGCAACGTACGATTTCAGCCGGTAGATGGTGAACCAAGCAGTACCATGAAGGTGACCTGGGCAACTAACGTCCCTTCTACGAGCCAAGTTGTTTACGCTCCTGTTGGTGGGAAAACTATTGAGTTGCTTGACACACGCTCGGTTACACAACACGAAGTAGTAATTCGAGAGCTGCAGGACGACTCTACGTATAATCTGACTGCTCGGTCGGTTGACGAGGGTGGCAATGTCGCTGTGTCCGATCCGCAAGCGTTTCGCACCGCCCTAGATACGAGGCAGCCAAAAATTTCGAACGTATCGATAGAGACCTCGATCAACGGTAGTGGTGCAGATTCTCATGGTCAGGTAATTGTCTCGTGGAAAACAGACGAAAAAGCCACGAGCCAAGTCGCCTTTAGCCAAGGTCAAACAGGCACCCTTACTAGCTTTACAGCAGAAGACGGTCGGTTGAGTACCGAGCATACTGTTGTACTGTCCGACTTGTCTACTTCGACTGTTTACAAACTTCAGGCGGTCTCGTTCGATAAGGCACGTAATGCCGGAAAGTCCGAAGTCCAAACAGCGATCATTGGGCGGGGTTCAGAAAATGTGTTTACGATTATCTTTAATGCCCTGCAGCAGATTTTTGGGTTGTAATAGGGTTTGTGTAACATGCTAAGCCACAGTATACTAAAGAGAGCATAAGCATCATGGCAACAGATACATTAGTTAGTTTTGAGGATGTCAGCAAGCGTTACCTAACCCAGGAGGGTGAGGTAACGATTCTTAAGGACATTAATTTTCAGATCAAACGCAATGCATTTACTATCATTTATGGTCCTTCTGGTAGCGGTAAGACGACAATACTTAATATGATTATGGGTTTATTGCGACCATCTGGGGGCAAGGTTGTTGTTAATGGCCAAGACTTGTATAAGCTCAATCAAAACGAACGTGCTAAGTTCCGTGCTAGGAATTTCGGTAGCGTGTATCAGACAAATAATTGGATTAGTAGTCTTAATGTTATTGAAAATGTGGCATTACCCCTATACCTGACTGGCATGGACCGCAGCGCCGCACTTAAAGAAGCGCGTGATAGTCTTCGCAGAGTTGATCTAGAAAAATACGCCAATTACAACCCGCAGGTTTTGTCTATCGGTCAGCAGCAACGTATTTCTATGGCACGGGCCACCGTGACCACTCCTCTGTTATTGGTGGCTGATGAGCCGACTGGTAACCTCGATAGCAAAAATGGTGATCTAATCATGAAGCTCATTTTGTCGTACAAAAACCAGAAAAACTCGACAATCATATTGGTTACACACAATGCAGACTATTTACCTTTGAGTGACCATCGTCTATTTATCAGTGACGGTATTGTGACTGAAGATCAAGGGGGCTATCATGCCGAGATTAATGAGAAGTTCAACAAGGTTGCTACAATGATTGGCCTAGGTAAGTCAGCAAAAGAGGTAAACGGTGGCAAATAATAAACCGCTATTTGAACGTCCGCAAAAAAAGCGGGCTTTTGCCGAGCAGCGTGGCGTAATAAAGTATCACATTATATTTCGTCTGGCGTATCGAAACCTGTTTTTCAAGAAGTTGCGTACAACATTGACTATCCTCGGTGTTGTTATCGGCATCGGTTCGATAGTATTCTTGCTGTCATTCGGTTTTGGGCTGCAAAATCTCGTCAGCAAACAAGTTGTTGGCTCAAATTCCGTACAGACAATCGATGTTAGTTCCTCGCGATCTAAGCTGCTCAAGCTAAACCAGGACGCCATTAACCAGATAAAAGGCATGCAAGGAGTGACCGAGACAGCACGATCATACAACTCGGCGGGGCGTACAAAACTACAAAGTTCGCAGACGGAAAATGTTGTGTTTGGCGTTGAACCTGGCTATATAGACCTCAGTAGTTTGCAGTTCCAAGCTGGCTCAAACTTTGACGGCAAGCAGGACGACCGAGCTGTTATAAACACGACATTGGCGAAAGCTCTAGGTATTACTAATTACCAAAAAGCAATTAACCAAAAATTAACGGTGTCATTCGATACTTCTGACACTAACGGGGCGAAACAAACTGTTGTCAAAGACGTGTACGTGAGCGGTGTATTCGCCAGTGAAGAAAATGCACAGGTATTTGTATCAAGCAGCTTGTTCGAATCGGCTGGCACACAAGATGCTGCACAGCTAAAGGTTGTTGTGCCAGAAAAAGACAGTATT
>CAYUBG010000016.1:0-6922 GCA_964442995.1 uncultured Candidatus Saccharibacteria bacterium
ATACGTCCGTGACGCCGTGGCAAAATACCATCTATTTACCAATCGAAAGATTGTTGTAACGTACGAAGCCAGCGAACCGCCGTTACAAGTAAAGCCTGTCAGGCCAGATTATGCACCTGATGAATATATTATGTATGTGGGCAGTTCGTTTCCACATAAAAACTTACGACGATTAATTCGCGCCCTGGACATATTGAATAACGACCACCCTAACCTCAGGCTCTTGCTTGTTGGTAAACAAGAACTACATGGCAAACGACTGCAAAAATGGGTCAGAGATCGAGGCATACAAAATGTAGTTTTTACTGGTTTTGTGAGTGATACCGAATTGAAATGGCTGTATGAACATTGCAAAGCATATATCTTTCCGAGCTTGAGCGAAGGTTTTGGCCTACCAGGTCTCGAGGCAATGACATACGGTGCACCTGTAATCAGTAGCAATGCGACCTGCTTGCCCGAAGTATATGGCGAAGCAGCGCAGTATTTTGACCCCGAAAAGACTGAAGAAATTGTCCAAGCGATTAACAAGGTTTTAAAAAGTGAAAAACTTCGCAATGAGCTTGTTGCCAAAGGCTACAAGCAGATTAAAAAATATTCCTGGACAAAAATGGCCGAACAAACGCTGTCTGTTTACGAAGACGTCCTACCAAAATAGCTGTATACTTACAATAATATGTCTGCATTACTATCTGTAGTAATTCCGGTTTTTAATGAGTCTGCTGGAATTGAAGAGTTTTATCGACGACTACAACAAGTCTTGGAAAAGCACGTAGAAAAATATGAGGTGCTGTTTTGTAACGACGGAAGCACCGACACTACGTTGAATGTTTTGCAACAAATAGCACAGCAGCATGACCATGTCCGAATCGTGAGTTTATCGAGAAATTTCGGTAAAGAGGCTGCTCTGGCTGCCGGATTCGAACAAGCAAAAGGTTCGGCTATTATCGCAATCGACAGCGACGGCCAACACCCGCCAGAATTGATCCCTGATTTTATAGAGTCGTGGAAACAAGGAAACAAAGTTGTTGTAGGTGTGCGAACAAATACGAGTGGTGGTTCGTTGCTACGGAGAATGGCAACCGCCACGTACTATCGGATTCTTGGATCGTTATCAAAACAGCAACTGCATCAAACAACCGATTATTGCCTGATTGATGAGTCGGTCAAAGAGGCGTTGCATGAGCTTCGCGAACGCAATCGTATCAACCGTGGCCTTATAGAGTGGCTCGGATTCAAAAGAGCATACATTACATTTGAAGCAAGCCCACGCATTGCCGGTTCGGCAACGTATTCGTTGAGCCAATTAGCCGAATTAGCTCGTAATAGTATCGTGTCTGCATCACCTTTGCCATTGTATTTCTTTGGCATAATTGGAGCAGTTATTACACCTCTGTCGTTTCTTTTAGGGATTGTGATTATCATTCAGGATCTTTTACTCGACGATCCTTTGGGCTGGAAAATTACCGGGACGGCAATGCTTGGGGTGTTGATTATATTTCTGGTTGGTTTAGTTCTAATGGCGGTAGGAATGCTGTCCGTCTATATATGGCAGATTCATACCGAATCAAAAAGACGCCCACTGTATGTTATCGACAAGGAGCGATCACATGGACTTGCTAAAACGGCTTCACAGTAGCCGACTAGTCACGTATATAGCAGTTGGCGGAACGGCTTATTTGCTAGAAATGGCCTGTTTGTATGCGCTCAAAACCATTGCCGGACTGAGCAGTGTTCGTTCTGTTGCAATTAGTTTTTGGCTGGGCTTTCTTGTAGCCTTTTTCATGCAAAAACTAGTCACATTCAAAAACAGACAGTTCAGCCCCCGACACATCGTCACGCAGGGTGTTGGTTACTCGGCACTCGTTACGTGGAATTATTGCTTCTCATTGCTTATGGTTGGTGTTCTGCAAAAACATATTTCGGTGTTTATGATTCGAACACTTGCTATAATGTGTATAACACTTTGGAATTATAAGTTGTATCATATTCTTTTTCGGCATGAAAAAAACCAAAACCAACAAAAATAAACCATCCCCACAGCAATCAGATAGACGTCGATGGATATTCCCCTTGGCTTGTTTGGCGTTGCTCCTCATTAGTACCGCGTGGTGGGCATACTGGGGCGCCAAAGTACAACAAGGCAATGCCGACCAGCTGGTTAACGCACAGTTGTTCGAAAACGCAAAGGTTTTCAAAGAGTCTGTCGTGCCCGGAACTCATAGTTTTCTTATAAAGTGGCCTGTTTTTTTGTTAATTCATTTGTTAGGTCAAACCGAGGCCGCATATATAGCAGCCACTGTTGGGCTGTCATTGCTTACAGTTGCTGGGTTCGCATGGTTCTTATACAAGCTAGGGCCCAAACCAACCCGCCTTGGACTGTTGTATCTCGCCCTTGCAAGTTGTTTACTGCTCGTCCCTGCGGCACCATACAGTGGAGGCCTTCTGCCAGTAAATATGGCAATGGTTGCAAACAGAAATATTGAGTATCTTATATACTTGGCTGTGCTTTGGCTGGTTGCGCGCTCGGCAAGCTGGAAGAGCAAGCGGCTAGTACTAGCCGTCGTTTTGTTTAGTGCATTAACTGTAAGCGACCGGTTGTTTTTGTACTTTGCCATACTTAGTAGTGGTGGTGCATTGCTAGCTGGGCTTTTATTTAAGCTTCGTGACCTTCTAGGTGCCGCCCTACGACTAATGGGTGTGTCTGCCCTATCGACGATCGTTGGCATAGTAGTTGTTGGCATAGTCAATAAACTACATATTGCAAACATAGCAACGGGCGGCGTAAGTCCGTACGGCTTAGTAAATTCACTACATCAGATACTCTTAAATACATATTTTTCGTTTACAGGTTTATTCACGAACTTTGGGGCAAATCCTGCGTTTGACGCACAAACAATCGCCAAAACCCCCACTTTGTTTGTTGGTAGGATGTTGAGTATTTACGGTTTAGTGTTTGTCATCAACGCAGCTATATTGCTAGTATGTCTGTTTGTGGTGTGTCGTATATTACTAAATGTCATACGAAAGAAATATACCGATGGCTTAAGCCATGAGATGGTGTTTGTCCTGCTATTGGTAGTAAGTGCTGTCGGTGCTGCTGGAATCTTTATTGGTTCGAATCATTACGCAATGGTTGATGCCCGATATATTACAATCGCCTTATTTGCGCTTTTTTCAGCGATGGCGATAATGTCTGGCTCGTTCAGAATATCTCTATGGCGTTTACGTCTTGCATCGTCTGGACTTTTTCTAAGCGTGTTATTGGGTTTCATTGGCGCTAAGGCTACGGCAGTACCACAGCAACACGCACTACTACCCATACAAGGTCGCAACGAAACGATCAGTGCCGCCATAGAACAGCTGCCGAACTACCGCCTTGTAGGAGATTATTGGCGAGTAGTGCCTATAAAGAATACTCGTCCCGCCACAGCTATTGTACCAATGGGGGATTGCACAAACCCTAGCCCTGTACTAACCTCAAAAGAATGGACTAGTAATTTTGATGCGCAGCCGTTCATTTATCTTTTGTCGCAAGACAAGAGCCTCACGAATTTTCCAAAATGCGACAAAACAGTTTTAGAAAATCGGTTTGGCAAGCCGAGCCGTACATTAGTAGTAAGCGGCGCTGCCAATCAACCGGTCGAGGAACTACTGTTGTATGATAACGGTATAAATCGATCTTTAGGTTTGGGCAATATTACAGAAAGCGCAGCAAACACAAACACCTCGCCTCTAGCTGGTTTGACATGTAAAACAGGTAAGACAATCTTACAGGTAATCGCACACCAAGACGATGATTTGCTGTTCATGAACCCAGACGTACAGACTAATCTAGACCAGGGTGATTGCATTCGCACCGTATACCTAACTGCCGGAGACTCTGGGCAAGAAAAGTTTTATTGGCTAGGAAGGGAGCAAGGCAGCAAAGCTGCGTACGATGCAATGTTAAAAAACACTGCCGGATGGATTGAAAAACCGCTATTTATAAAGCCTGGTACTCAAGTAAGTGTTGCGGGTATCGAAAATTCAAGTAGGGTAAGCTTGATATTTTTTAAACTGCCAGACGGCAACTTGGAAGGACAAGGGTTTCACTATGGTAACTCCTCTAGCCTACACAAGCTATATACCGGCAGAATAACTAGCATTTCAACAGTAGATAGACTTGGCTCGTTTACAAAGGATGAGTTGGTTTCAGCACTGGCAGATATCATTGAATCAGTAAAACCGGATGTCATCCGCACACAATCGACCGAAAACGCAGAATCGATACACGACCATAGCGATCACAAGACAACCGGCAGGTTTGTTGTTCTTGCTAATGAGCTGGTGCGAACACGGAATTCAGGCCAATCGTACGCACCGATTGTGGATTTTTACCAAGGCTACCCAATTCGCAACCTACCTAGTAATGTAGTCGGTGAACAACTCGATAGAAAAATTTCGGTATTCGAAACATACGGGGCTTTCGACGATGCGGTGTGTAGACCGTCATCTAGTAATTGCTGGAAGCGAAGCAACTATAGTCAGTACATTAGCAGGCAATATAAAGCTGCTCAATAGTGGCGAAATTATTGCTGGGCTTTTAGTACAATGTGGCGCTCTCGCCCTTCACCAACCGATTCAGTCTCGATTCCATACTCACCTGCAAGCTTATGAACAGTTCGTCGATCGGCAGAGTTCATAGGTTCTAGCGGCTTGTCTTTGCCGCTTTTCTTGACTTCGTCTATCCATCCCTTTGCTTTTTCGCTTAGGCGATCGGCGCGGGCTTTTTTGTAGTCGGCAATATCCACATTCACCCTTGTAACTGCATAGTTATTGTTCTTGAGTGCGTTACTCACCATGAACTGCATAGCTCGCATAGTGTCACCATTGTGTCCAATCAAGAAACCATTTAAGTGTGTACTAGGAACATGAAGTTCAATTACTTCGTCATCGCTATTAGTGGCGTACACATCTGTGTTAAGTCCAAAAAACGATAGTAGATCTTCTAGATACTTTTTTGCGTATATGATTGATTCGTCCACACTTACCTCCTCTTTTTAGTGGATTTCTTGGTGGTCTTCTTTTTGTTTGTTTTTTTAGGAGGAATAACTTCGGCTTCGATTACCTTATTGCTTGTTTTGTCGGTCGCCGTGGTAAGCTCTGTTTTGTCCTGACCCAAAACTTTAGCCTGTTGAGCGAAGGCAACAGCACCGCTCACCAACCAGTACAACGACAAGGCTGAGGCGATATTAACAGTGACGATAAAAATAAACGCAGGGAGCATAAAGGATGTGCTTCGCCCTACCGCCGCGCTAATATCTGCTTGTTCGGCTTGTTTACCTTGGCCGGCTTCTCGCAATATCTTGCGGAGACTTTTCTTTTCGCCGTCATTTGGCATAAGTTGCTTGGACTGAAAATACTGCACCACCACACTTCCCAGGACAATTATCATTGCCGGCCAGTAAACAGCCCCGGCTTTGTCGATAGCTGACTTAGTGAGATCGACAACACCAAACAGTGTGCTATCAAATTTACTTATGTCTGCAGCTAGCGTTTTGATCCAGCTCAGATTGTTGATGAACGGGTAGGAGAAATCAATGATCGCTCTTGGATTGTCTACGATCCTACGTAGTCCACTATACAACCCTATAAAAATAGGGATTTGCACGATCAGTAAACCGATGCTTGCGAATGGATTGATCTCGCGCTCTTTGTACAGTTCCATCATCAGCAGTGATTCTTTTTGACGGTCTCCAGCAGCAGCTTTCTTAATGCGTTTGAGTTCTGGCTGCAGCTCTCTCATTGCTTTTGCCTGATGAAGCTGCTTCTTAACTAAAGGCCACATCAACAATCGCACAAGCACTGTAAATAAAATGATGGCCAAGCCAAAGTTATGCCCAGGTAGTAGTGCATAAATAAGCACCAAGAGGTTAAAGATCGGCTTTACTATCAATGCAGTAAACATGTAGACACTCCTTTGTTCAATTCATTCTATCATGAGTTAACAGATATAAACAGGGTGTACGATTAGCTTTTTTCGAATGTTCGATCGAGCAATTGAAAGATTCTTGTTTGCAGGTCTGCTGGCGTTATCGTTGCAAATGATTCGTTAAACACACTAAAAACCAGGTCTTGTGACTCTGGTGTTTTTTGTAGCCAATACATTCGAACCGCCTCATAGATGCGTCGACGAATGCGATTGCGCACCACGGCAGACTTGCTGACCTTTTTGCTTACTACTACCGCACAGCGATATTGTGAACGTTGATTATTTGTCGTATATCGCAAGGTAATGTCTGTGGCACGAAGCGTCTGACCATGCTTATATACATAGTTTAGGCTGTTACGACCATGAAACCGATGTACTCGGCTAATCATTGGGGTCCTGTTTTAGTGAGATAAACGAACGCGCCCTTTGAGACGGCGACTTTTTAGAACACGTCGGCCAGCTTTTGTGGCCATCCGCTTTAAGAATCCGTGCTCACGAGAACGTGATCGTTTTTTTGGTTGATAAGTTCGTTTTGGCATGCTCAACATTCTATCACATCCAAAAGAGTTAAGCCAGGGGTGAGCCTAACTTGCTATACTTAGGTTATGGTTATTAATCAAGCGCAAGACACCTCTAAAAAGACATATAGGGACGAGAAGCCGTTCCAATCAGTTTCTTCCCAAAACCCAATTCACGTACCGTTGCCAAATCAAAATGAACACAAACGTACTGTTCCTGAGCGCCTGGAGATACTTGATTTTATACTAACCCCTGCTTTTGTCGTTTCTTTACTACTAACTTTTTTACTTGTCGTATTGCGCCAAGTCTTTCCTAATCCTTATGCTATCGGTTTTAACTTTAATAATGCCGTCGGTATTGTTTTATGCGCCTCAGCCCTGTTGGGGGGTATGTATGTTTTTACAAGAAGAAATATGCGTGAATATTATATGA
>CAYUBG010000016.1:6932-7832 GCA_964442995.1 uncultured Candidatus Saccharibacteria bacterium
TACAAAAAGCTCTTTATGTAACAGGCAGTCTGCTTTTTTGGGGCGCAGTTATATTGGTTTTGGTTAGCCCATTTTTGCTTAGTTACGCTTTCAAAAGTTTAGGCGATATACCTTTTTAACTTTTCACCGAATGTATCGGTGTATCTGAATGGCCGAGAGTGCGTACGAACAAGTGAAATTAACAATATTTACCCCATTAATACTAGGAGGTTTTCCACTTATCGACAAGATTTTTCCACAATTTAACAGATTAGGTGTGTGCTTGTGTATAAATACCTATCTGTTTTATCTATTTCACCACCAAACACTATAGGTCGTCCAGAGACTTGTGGAAAACTCACGAATTTTCGTATAGTATACAGACAACCGTTGGAGGAGGGTTATGAGCGACAGTTTGTGGCAAGCAGTCTTAGGTGAAATCGAGTTGTCTGTTTCTCGTGGTAGCTATGTCACGTGGTTCAAAAACACCCAGCTACTTCGAAGTAAGGATGGGGTAGTTGTTATTGGTGTACCGAATGTATTCATCAAACAACAGCTCGAGCGCAAATTTAACCAACTCATACTAGACACCCTAAAGAAGAACGGGGTCGAGCCAGAAAAGGTTGAGTATAAAATTCACTCCGGCAGCACACTACATCATCGCGTAGTAGATGAACCGATCATGCGTGCCACAGAACCATCTAGTAAAAAGACGGTTACCCAGGCCACTAGCGCAGCAACATCTGCGGGTCTTCGCCATAAATATCGTCAGGGATTGAACGAACGCTACACATTCGAAAACTTCATTGTTGGATCGGGCAATGAGCTGGCCTATGCAGCTTGCCAGGCAATTGCTCAAAATCCAGGCACAAAATATAATCCCTTATTTTTATACGGTGGCGTGGGAATTGGCAAAACACA
>CAYUBG010000016.1:7855-11531 GCA_964442995.1 uncultured Candidatus Saccharibacteria bacterium
TGTGTATATCTCTACCGAACACTTCGTCCAAGAATTTCTAGATGCGATTCGGTTCAAAAAAAACACCGATTTTGCTGGTTATTATCGAACGGCTGACGTGCTTATTGTAGATGACATGCAATTTATAGCCGGCAAAGAAAAAACCCAGGAAGAGTTCTTCCATACCTTTAACGCGCTACACCAAGCAAATAAACAAATTATTATTAGTAGCGACAAGCCACCAAAAGATATTCCAACACTAGAAGAGCGTCTTCGAAGTAGGTTCGCTTGGGGTATGAGTATCGATATGCAGAACCCCGACTTCGAGACTCGCTGTGCGATCATTCAAACAAAGGCAACGAGCCATGGCGTAGTACTGCCTGCCGAAGTAGTAGAATTTTTGGCAAACAATGTTCAGACCAACATTAGAGAACTAGAAGGCGCCCTCAACCAACTATTAGCTTTTTGCGAAATGCGGGGTTTAGAGGCAGACCTACAAATAGTGACTGGATTGTTGGGTGGTGTAAAATCAAGGCCAAAACATCTAAGCCCTAAGCAAATCATCGAACGAACCGCAAAGCATTTTTCGGTAACAATAGACGACATACTCGGGCCAAAGCGCGATAAAGACATCGTCATCCCCAGGCAAATTGCAATGTATATGTTGCGTAGCGAACTCCACCTCAGCTTTCCTAAAATCGCTAGGGAGCTAGGACGTAAAGATCATACCACCGCCATTCACTCGGTTGAAAAGATCGAAAAAGAGTCGTCGCTCGATGCGGATATTCGTTCTGCAATCGCCGAAATTAAGGAGCGATTATATGCATAATGTGGTCTCGTTGTGTGGAAATATTGAGCAAAAGTTGTGTGCAGCTTTGCGTATAATAAATCGTTTTTTACACACTAATTTGTCCTCAATTACTTATACCCCTATTTTGCGTCTTTATACACAAACTAACACACGTCTCCACCCACACACTTACCCACACAAAAAACCCATTTCACCATCTGTTAGTGTGGGTTTTTACCCGCTATACACAGGGCTAATAATAACTACTACTAATAATTTATATAGATAATAAAAAGGAGCCTCACATGAAACTTCAGGTAACACAAGAAAATCTTTCAAAAGCACTAAGCACTGTCGGACGAGTAGCAAATACACGAAATACCCTGCCAATACTTGCTAACGTTATTATCAAGACAGTCGGCACACGCCTCGCCATAGCAGCGACAAATCTTGATATAGCCATAACACACTACATTGGGTCAAAAGTTAGCGAGGAGGGCAGTATTACTGTCCCTGCCCGCCTTATGCAAGATTTTGTGAGTAGCTTGCCAAGCGGAGTGATCAATCTTGCTTTAGACGAATACAAACTACATATCACCACAGACCAGTATAACTCGGTTATTAATGGTATCTCTGCCGACGAATTCCCGGTTATGCCAGCCATAAGCAATGGTGCAACTTGGTATGTACAGTCAGGAATACTCAAGAAGGCACTACAACAGGTTCTAATTGCATCGAGTAGTGACGACGCTCGCCCGGTGCTTACGGGAGTGTATTTTCATACATCTGGCGGAAAACTCTATATCGCATCGACCGACAGCTATCGTTTAGCAGAGAAGCAGCTCATGAAAACTGGAGAAGACATCAAGATACTCGTGCCCGCAAGTGCTATGCATGATTTATTGCGTGTGCTCGATGATGGCGAAGAAGAGGTTACTGTAGTCTATGATGATCAGCAAGTACTCTTTAAAACAGGAGAAGTGGAGCTTGTAGCAAGACTGATCGAGGGTACCTACCCCGACTACCGAAAGCTCATACCAAAAGATTTCGCCGTGGTAGCAAAGCTAAAGCGACCAGACTTTGTAAACATAACCAAGGTATCAAGCCTATTTGCCCGTGAAAGTGCGGGGAGTGTAACGATGCTTGTTGATGATGATAAAAACCAAGTTAGCATTCGCTCAATTGCGTCACAGTTGGGAGAAAATACCGCCACAGCAAACGCTGAGACGAGTGGTTCTGGCGAGATAACATTAAACTCACGCTTTTTGCTTGATGCACTCGGTGTTATGGCGGGTGAACAAATAGAACTGTGCTTCAACGGCAAGCTAGAAGCCTGCGTCCTTCGTTCTGTGGGAGACTCTAGTTATACGCATGTCGTTATGCCGCTAAAGAGCTAAAATAAGCTCATGATACGAGATTTGCGGCTTCAGAACTTCCGGTCTTACAAGAACGCAGCTTTTGAATTTACGGCTGGGGTTACTATTATCGTTGGTCCTAATGCGAGCGGCAAGACCAACCTGCTCGAAGCAATACAGTATATTTGCTCAGGAACATCCTATCGCGCTAAAGAAGCGGAGTTGGTGAAATTTGACTCCGAGGCAGCACGACTCGAAGCGAGGGTGAACGATCAAAACCGTGTTGCACTAATTACGAATCACCCAACCGGTCGCCCAACCAAAGAGTTTTCGATCGATAAGGTGCGACTTAAGCGACTCACCCTGCCTCGCCAAGTTCCACTAGTATTATTCGAGCCAGAACACCTTCGGTTACTACATGCTGGTCCCGAAAATCGCCGGGATTTTCTAGACACCGTTTTGGCAAAAACATCGGTTGATTATGGCACGCTGTTACGAAGCTACCGAAGAATATTGGCACAGCGCAACGCGCTGCTTAAAAACGCTCAGGCCAGTAATACAGATCAGCTTTTTGCCTGGAATATCCGACTTAGTGAACTTGGTGGTGTTTTAGTCCAGCGCAGGGTCCAATTATTAAGGAAATTCAATGAGACGATGAGTAGTGTATATCAGTCGATAGCTGGCACCACACAAAGTGCCAAACTTGAATACAAGAGCGCGTATAGTATCGACAACTATAGTACAGATTTACTCAGAAAACTTGAGACACACACACAACTAGATATAGAACGAGGGTTTACTGGCGATGGTCCGCACCGAGACGATTTCATAATTTTACTGAATGATCATAATGCCAGCGAGACGGCGTCTCGTGGCGAAATACGAACATTACTACTTACGCTCAAGGTTTTGGAAATGCGCGTGCTAGAAACCGTCTTTGATCAAAAACCAATATTACTCCTTGATGATGTTTTTAGTGAACTGGACGGTAATCGCCGCAAAGCACTCACGGAATTTCTACAAGATCATCAGGTTTTCATAACCACAACTGATGCCGACGTAGTGGTTCACCATTTCATCAACTCCGCGTCTATTATTCCAACAACATTACTGTGATGGCGGGCCGCCATCACCTTGATCTACATCAAATTCTTCATCTGGATCAGGTGTTGTTTGTGTGGAGGGGTCTGGTATCTTTGATGCGTCTAAATCTCCAGAATCAAATTGCTGTGTCTTTGTGTTGTCATTCACAAAAAGTCGAATACTTGTTGAGTCGAAATATTCTAATCTTGCTGTGGCCTTTGTTTTTCTATCGATCAGCAAATCAAAAGTAATTTTTGCCCTTTCGCCACGCTCGACTTGCTCGGTTTTTACAGAATCTACGTAAATACTTATCTCTTTTGCTTGGGCATTATAGCGACTAAGCGCCTCTTTAGTCGCTCGCATTTGCTCTTGCGATACACCAAACTCTAATAATTTTCCAAATCCGAGATAGATCGGCTGCTTATCTAACTGGCTGTTGCCGTTATTCTCTGGGGTCTTACCTTTAGGG
>CAYUBG010000016.1:11541-12812 GCA_964442995.1 uncultured Candidatus Saccharibacteria bacterium
TATATTGGATTTACTCGCTGTCTGAGGCGGTCAAATGGTTTCTTTGGAAGCTGGGTCGTAATACTCTCCGTATGAACCAGCTGGTTTTTTTCTGCCAAATAAAGAGAATAATAGTGCAGCAATGAGCACTATTATACAAACAGCGGCTAAGATTTGCTTTTTAGAAATAAGCGGTTGATCTGGATTAGTAGGGCTGGAAGACGAGTTATTATTTAGCGTAAACAGCATAAGCGCTTCCCCCTGACATGCTTGATAATATTTGTTGAGGTTCCCATTCTTTAGTACTTGTATCGTTGTGACCAGAGTCTCCTACCAAGAATTTACCGCTAGCTGTTACAGCACGTATAACAATAAAATGCCCACCATTCGTGAAGGGTTTTGGTCCTTTGCCTGCTGTGATTATTAATCCACCCGATTGCAAAGCTTGGGTAATTTTAGCAATATTTGATCCCACTGGTTCGGTTCGTAAACCCCAGTGCTCTGCAAGTACTGGCCCAATTGACCAGCTACTGCCAGCACCGGCTATATACATGCCCCTGGATGCAGCATAGGTTGCTGTATCAACAGGTGTAACCTGCTGCTTGGTGAGTGCTGTTATAATCATGGCCATTGCTGACGGGCCGCATCCAGAAACCCCAATAGTGCTTGTGCTGTAAGGTTTATTCTTCCAAGAGGCGTCGTACTGACTATAGACGGTAAAGCCATCAACGAATTGGGAGTTTTGGCCCGAACACCCTCCGCCAGCGCTGTTTCCGCTATTTGCCGTGGTCTCACCCGAAAACTTCGCAAATACCCTATTTGCGTTATCGATACGTTTTTGGAGTGCTTGCACGTTGGTTAGTGGAACGGTGCTTGTGCTGCGATTTATTACCGCTCCCTCAAAGAATCTGCCCCAATACCATGCTGCCAAGTCTGGTTGGTTTTGTTGTCGCATGCCAGCAATGTTGCCGCGCTCACCAGCCTCATACCAAGCAAACTCCAACTGACCCTGTATTGATAAATAATCCAAACCCTTGGAAGCTGTCCATTTTTTTAAGTTTTCAAAGCGCCCACCATTATCCCATTGGAACAATCCGGAATAACTTTTGCCAAGGCTTTTTGGATTCATACTGGACTCCGCTACTGCATTTCCTACGATTCCAGCAGCCTGAGCTTTTGTAAGGCCCTTACTGACAAAAAAGTTGAATGTTATCTGCTCGTTATCACTGCCAGAAAAGTCAGAAGGGCCACCCGAACCCCCCGCATCACAGACACACGATGATGTCCCAATG
>CAYUBG010000017.1:0-3525 GCA_964442995.1 uncultured Candidatus Saccharibacteria bacterium
GGAATTAACGCCCAACAGGCCACGTATAGCCAGCTACTTGCCGATTGGGGGGCAGATGTTGTGCTAGGTCGTGGTCCTCATGTGCTCGAGCCGGTCAAGCAGCTTACTGGTGTCAATGGTCGTAAAACAATTGTTTGGTATTCGATCGGAAATTTTCTGAATGCACAATTACCGATAGAGTCACTCATTAGCGGCATAGCAATAATGGATATTTCGCTGACGAATAAGACTGTGCTGCCGCCAAAATATTTGCCAATATATATGCATTACGAATGGACAGCAGAGCAAAAAGCACGCTCTGATCTGTTGAAGCGAACAGCATTCACGATGGTGCCCCTAGACGGTGCCGCAGATCTGCTGGCGCGCTCACAAAATAATACTTCCGTTAGTGCTCAGACGGATCGCGTCCGCACACTTCTGAACCAATTTACGCCCGTCACTATAATTACATCGAACGAGTACTAGTTTTTTACGCCAAAAAACTCTTCCATTGTTTGACCGCTATTAAATAGCTGAACAGCCAGATCCTTGCCAACGTAGCGCAGGTGCCATGGTTCGTACTCATAACCGGTAATTGCTTCTTTGCCATTTAAATATCTAACTACAAAACCATACTCGTATGCATGTTGGGCTACCCACTTCCCTGTATCCGTTGACCCAAAGCTTTGATCCAGGCTGCATGACGTATTACTGATACATATATCAAGTGCAAGGCCTGTCTGATGTTCGCTTGTGCCGGGCCTAGCGCTGTATCGGTCTGCTGCAGCTTGGCCGTCTTTGGCAACGTAGCTGTTATAAAGCTGTGTTTGATACGCTTCGGAACGATAGCCGCTTGCCAAAGTCAGGCTATAGCCTGCAGATTTGGCAGCACTAAAGAGTGCCGGCAAAGCTTCCGCAGTACGAATATCCAGATACATCTGTTCGCTTGTGCCACTTAGTCTTAACGGTACCTTGGGCACAATAAGCTGCTCTGGTTTGTAGCCTTTTGTAAGAGGACGATTTCTACTGACTATCCACCACAAACTTCCCGGCTTATCTATCGGGTACATCTGCTTGTTAAACGGATCTTCAGTGATTGTTGACGCGGGTTTGGACGACTGCTTATCGACGAGTGTTGGCAATGATGGTTCGGCTTGTTTTCTTGTATTTTGGGCAGTAAACACTCGCCAGCCTAGAAATGATACAGCAACAATACTTAGAATCAATGCAGTGATATAGACTCTTTTCATGCGTGTTTAGTATACGCTAAAGTAGACACTTTTACAGCTTATGCTTGCGCTGACGTTGTGTCATACCGTACAGTTAATTTTAATGTCCGAAAGCCTATCACCAGCCGATTACATAACACCGTTATACATGAATGGCCTGCATGGACGTGTACTCCAAATGCCTATGCCAAAACGCCGCAAAAGAGAGATCCTGTTTGTCTATGGGCATCATGCGAGTCTTGAGCGCCAATTTGGTCTCATAGAGCTACTGAGTAAATATGGCGCGGTCACTATGCCAGACCTGCCTGGCTTTGGAGGAATGGAAAGCTTCTATAAGCTAGGCGAAAAACCAACACTTGATAATCTTGCCGATTACTTGGCGGCCTTTGTCAAGCTCAAGTACAAGCGAAAGCGAGTAACTATTGTTGCAATGTCATTTGGTTTTGCTGTTGTTACGCGGATGTTGCAGCGGTGTCCAGATCTTGTCAAGAAAGTCGATTTACTAATTAGCCTGGTCGGGTTTGTACACCATGAAGATTTTCGTATAAAGAGACACAACTTCTTGATGCTACGTTATACTGCGGTGCTCGTATCTAGGCGTTTACCGGCATTATTTATGCGCTACGCTGTCCTAAATAAGTATGTTATTACCGCGACGTATCGAATATTGGCAGGAAGACATACGAAGCTCAAAGATGCGGATAAAGAAGAGCAAAAACGAAGAATTGCGTTCGAGATTGGTTTATGGCAGAACAATGATGTGCGCACGTGGGCGGACACTGGTATTACCATGTTTACACTTGATTTATGTACGAAACAAGTTGACCTGCCTGTCTATCATGTTCTCGTAGATAATGATCGTTATTTTGATAACCGGCTGGTTGAACAGCATATGAACGTTGTATTTAACAAAGTTACACTCATTAAGTCAATTATGCCCGACCATGCACCTACTGTTGTAGCCTCAGAGGCTGAGGCAGCGCCGTTTGTACCACCTCGTCTACGACGATTGCTTGCTCAGCGAAAACGATAAACTGTTATACTAAGGACAATATGAGGATCGGCTTAGTTTGTCCATATAATTACTTTCGTCCTGGAGGTGTGCAATTTTGCATTCGAGATTTGGCAATTTCGCTGCAGTCGCGTGGTCATTATGTACGTATCATTGCTCCTCGACCGCGTATCGTTCCAAGAGATATACCAGATAACGTTATTTTGGTAGGCTCCTCAACCGAGCTAAACACCCCATTTCATACAAAGGCAGATGTTAATTTGGCGCGTGATACGCAAGTTATTGATGAGCTTTTTGCAAAGGAGAAGTTTGATATATTGCATGTGCATGAGCCTGGCATCCCAATGCTTGGTGTACAGCTTCTAGGGCGTTCCACTGCTAAAAACGTTGCCACTATGCACGCCAGTCTACCGGATGGGATGATAAGTAAGTCGTTCGAAAAGCTTATGACACCATTTGCAAAATATATCGAACCGCGTCTAGATGCTGTTACTGCGGTTTCTGAGGTGGCAAAAAACATTTCGTTGGGTTATGCCCCAGACTTACATATCCAGGTAATACCAAACGCAATTAGGATAAAAGACTATGCGCCACAAAAGTCTAATTCTGGACCAAAAGGCAAAAAGACAATACTGTATGTCGGCAGGCTCGAGCGGCGCAAAGGCGCTCGTTATCTAATCGATGCCTATGCCGAATTACGTAGACAGCACAATGATGTCCAGCTTCTAATAGCCGGCGACGGAAAGCAACGCAGTAGACTTGAGGTACGCGTCGCTAAATACGATATACCTGATGTGCAGTTTCTCGGTTTTATATCTGAAGAAGAAAAACGGCGACTGATGCAAACAGCTACGGTATTTTGTAGTCCGGCAATTTATGGTGAAAGTTTTGGCATCGTCCTACTCGAAGCAATGGCTGCAAATACCGTGACTATTGCTGGTAATAACCAGGGCTATAAGACCGTCATGACCGGTCGAGGTAAACTAAGTCTGGTAAATCCGGAGGATACCACTAGCTTTTGCCAACGGCTAGAGTTGCTTTTGTACGATGAGCAGCTTCGTGATTTGTGGAGAGATTGGGCGCGACAGCACGTTACACAATATGACTGGGACGTTGTTGTTGCACAGTATGAAAAAGTATATCGACGTGTTTTACAATCCACATGAAACCGCGCACGCTAACAATTGGCTTAGTACTTGATGATACCCTCGATTCAACTGATGGTGTCCAGCAGTACGTGTTAACGCTTGGTGATTGGCTTGCAGACCAGGGCCACGATGTGCATTATCTTGTTGGCCAGACAAA
>CAYUBG010000017.1:3535-10567 GCA_964442995.1 uncultured Candidatus Saccharibacteria bacterium
CCCAACATCCATAGTATGGGTACAAATATCGCTGTGCGGTTTAATAAAAATCGTCTTTCAATTCCTCTGCCTGTTTCAGGTAGTCGTGTCGATACGATATTGGCAGAACATCAATTCGATGTATTACACGTGCAAATGCCATATAGCCCACAATTGGCGGGTAAGCTAATACGGGCAGCCTCATCCAAAACGGCCGTCGTGGGAACGTTCCATATATTACCCGCTTCTCTGAGTGCTAGGCTTGGTACGTTCATACTTGGCAAGGCTACTCAGTCTATAAATAAACGCTTCGATGCTGTGTGCGCCGTTTCGCAGCCAGCACAACTCTATATGCAGCAAACATTTGGTATTGCTGCGACAGTCATTCCTAACGCAATAGACGTACAGGCGATGCGCGCTGACTCGCTGTCACCAAAACATAAAGCAAACTCAATAATCTTTTTGGGGCGTTTGGTTGAACGAAAAGGAGCGCACTATTTGTTGCAGGCCTTTGCGCAGTGTAAGCGAAGATCTGACATGCATCTTACTATTGCTGGTAATGGCCCAATGAGGCCCAAGCTGGAACGCATGGCAACGCAGTTGGGTATCGCTAGGCAAGTTCGTTTTTTGGGATTCGTGCCAGAGTCGAAAAAAGCCCGTTTGCTTGCCGGTGCAGATATAGCAGTATTTCCGAGTACTGGAGGAGAAAGTTTCGGTATAGTTCTTGTAGAGGCCATAGCATCCAGGGCCGGTGTAGTATTGGCTGGCGATAACCCTGGTTATTCCTCCGTAATTACGGACTCACAGCAATTGATTGATCCACGCGATACGATCACTTTTAGTCACAAATTAGATCAATTAATTGGCGATGAAGTGCTACGCAAGCAAATTCATATCTCGCAGCAAAAACTGCTCTCTCAATATGACATTAAAACAGTAGGACATCAGATTGCTACGCTCTATACTACTGCTTTACGAAACCGTAAGAAGCGTGGATAATAGCACATATGGAATCAAAAAAAGTAGAAATAACCATATCTAACAAGACAATCTTACGTGTCGTAGCAGTAATGCTTCTTGCCTACCTTGGTGTGATAACTGCTCTAGATTTAGCGCATCCAATTACACTAATACTGGTTGCGGCTTTTTTAGCTATGGCACTAAACCCCGCTGTTCACAAGATTTCGGACATTCTAGGCAGACGAACTAAGCGAACAGTTGCAGTTGCATTGGCGTTCCTGTTGGTTATTGGCTTTGTCGCTGGGTTTTTCTCTTTGGTCATACCTCCACTTGCTGGTCAAGTCGGTGCATTTATCAAGCAGGTACCCGATACCGTACAAAGCTTAAAGACGCAAGATTCGTCGGTTGGGCGTGCTATTGTCCGGTACAATTTGAGTAGTCAGATAGATAATTTCTCGGCTGATTTTTCTTCACGTATCAGTGCGAGGCCAGTGCTTGCGACAGCCGGAAGAATTGGCGGTACGTTGGTTTCTACGCTTGCTGTTTTGGCCATGACTTTTATGATGCTTAATGAAGGCCCGGCTTGGTTCGATAAGCTAATGGCAGTACAGCCTGCTGGGAAGCGAGAACATAGGCGTCGTTTATTGAAACGGATGTATTCTATGGTGACCGGTTACGTAAACGGCCAGTTCATTATGGCGGTTATTGCTGGGGCATTTTGTTTAATAGCGCTGCTGATAATTAGTACGATCCTTCATGTTTCGGTCAATGCAGTTGCGCTTGCAGGCATACTTGCTATTTTTGCCCTGATCCCCATGATCGGTAATCCGATTGGTTCTCTATTTGTGATTCTTGGCTGCTTACTAACATCACTTAATTTGGCACTGATAATGATCATCTATTTCTTGCTTTATTTCCAGATAGAAAATATTACCTTGCAACCCTATGTTCAGTCGAGACAAAACGAGTTAACGCCACTAACAGTATTTATTGCTGCACTTCTCGGCATTAGTTTTGGTGGAATCCTAGGTGCTTTATTCGCTATCCCAATTGCGGGGTGTTTGCGTATTCTGTTTGTTGATTGGGCTGCAAAAAAGGGCTACCTCAAGGCGTCTTCTTAAGATCGAGACCAGACTTGCCCGCGATCTGTATCGCGTACCATAATACCGGTCTGCTTTAGTTCATCGCGAATTCGATCTGATTCATCCCAGTTTTGCCTGTCTCTTGCCTGCTGGCGTTGCACTAGTAGAGCTGTTTGCTGCTCGCTGATATCTGACTTACCCGCTAATATATCAATACCCAATAGTGCGTTAATAGTGTCAGCAATGTCACGAATGAACGATGCACTAAAATGAAATTGCTCAATGTCGCTCATGACTTCATCGACGATAGAAATAAATACGGGAGTATTAAGATCATCGGCCATTGCTTTTAAGAGTGAATCTTTAACTGTATCGATTGACTTTAACGGTGTAAGAGCAACATCTTCTTGCCAGGTAAGGTCGGCAATCATCTTCCAGTGGTCGAGCCGGTTTTGGGATGCATCGAGAATTTCCCATGTAAAATTTCCCTCAGTGCGATAGTGCTTCGACAGAACGAGCAATTTAAACGCTTCAATGTCGTAGCCCTTGTCGATGATGTCTTGTAATGTGTAAATGTTGCCAAGTGATTTACTCATTTTGGTGCCGTTCACCTTGATGTGATTAGCATGTACCCAGTAACGAGCGAATTGTCTTCCGGTAACCGCTTCGGTTTGGGCGATCTCATTCGTGTGATGAACAGGAATATGATCTATACCTCCAGTATGTATGTCGATCTGATCACCCAGCAACTCCCTTGCCATCACTGAGCATTCTAAGTGCCATCCCGGGAAGCCCATTTTGCCAGATGCTCCAGGACTTTCCCATTCCATGTCTCGCTTTTCTTTGGTGTTAGAAAATTTCCAAACAGCAAAATCTGTTGGATTTTTTTTGCCCGTGTCGGCTACGCGAGCACCAAATTGTAAGCCTTCGATATCTAGTTGCGCAAGTTCGCCGTAATTGCTTAGCTTACTTGTATCGAAGTATATTCCGTCTGCAATTTCATATGTAAAGCCTCTTTTGGTTAGCTCCTCAACGAACGTCACTTGCTGCGCAATATAATCTGTGGCACGGGGCATGTGCTCGGGCCGAATTAACTTGAGTAATTTGTACGCTTCGTTATCGGCAATATTGATATACTTTTCGGCAACTTTCCACGCGGTCATACCCTCACGGAGAGCGCCGTTTAGCATCTTGTCCTCACCGGCATCTTCATCCGAAGTAAGGTGACCAACGTCGGTAATATTTTGTACACGATGCACTGTATACCCGGCCGCCGTGAGGGCTCGCTGCAAGACGTCCCAATAAATATAGGCAACCCAATTACCAATATGAGGCTGGCTATATACGGTGAGGCCACAGGTGTATAGGCTTACGCTAGATTTATTTATAGGCTTAAACCGTTCCTTCTTTTTGGTCAGTGTATTATAGAGCTCCATGCTGTTCCTCCGTGAGTAGTTTGTTGGCTTGGACAATAAGTTCTGCCTTTAGCTCATCTGCTTTCCAGCCATGTGTCTTGAATCCAGATGCCGAAGCGTGTCCGCCACCCCCAAAATGCGCAGCTAGGTCACCAGCAACTTGACTGCCGTAGTTGCAGCGTAGCTTGCCGGTTATTTTGCCATCTGGGTAATACTTGAGTACGATTGCCAACCTCACGCCTTCAGCAAAACGGAGCTCTTCGAGTGCCAAAATTGCAGGATTATAATGTGGGCTAATTTGCTCGATTTCCTTCCATGGAATGCTGACGATGGCTACCTGGTTTTCTGCATAATACTCAATTCTTTGCAGTAACTGACCTTTGTAGGCAATGATGTCACGACTTTTTGATGAGGCAGCACGTCGAGCGGCATCAAGTTTGGCTAAATTTGCACCTTTTTCGACGAGTTCTGCAAGTGTAAAAATACTCTGAGATGTTACATCCTCTGTGCTCAAGCCCAATGAGTCGGCCATGATGCTTGTTGCGAGAAAATCGGCTGCTTCGGGACTAATTGCAGCTCCCGACTGCTTTGCAAGTTGGTATATCACCTCGCCGGTTGCAACTGCTTTAGTGTCTATCAGTTCCTTGTGATCGAATGGTATATTCACTTCACTGGCGTGATGATCGATTATAAATACAGGTTTATGCTTCAGTGTCCCAAGCTGGTTTGTACGCTCTAATTGCTCAAGTAAGGTTATGTTTGCGCAATCCACGATAATGGCTGCATCGAATGCGGAGGGTAGCTCATTTCGCACTCTGTCCCAGCCCGGTAAGTAGCGCAAATGTTTCGGCATATCAACGCCGCAGTATAAGTCAACTGATATACCCGCATCGCCCAGAATGTGCTCCAAGGCAAGACTACTTGCGAGGCTGTCTGCATCCGGGTTATCTGCCTGGATGACGATAACGCGTGAAAATTGTAAGATCTCGGAAAATAACTCTTTCATTAGTTCTAGTGTACTACAGAAGTGCCTGTCGTCCTTCTAGCGCTCGTCCGAGCGTAATCTGATCGGCATATTCTAAATCGACGCCTATTGGCAGTCCTCGAGCAAGCCGAGTGAGCTTTACGGGTCTATCGCCTATCTGCTGTTGAATGTAAAGCGCAGTAGAATCCCCCTCTACACTGGCATTTGTTGCCAAAATTATCTCCCGCACGTTATCTTCGTCAATGCGCTGCAGTAATTCAGTGATGTGTAGTTGCTCTGGCCCCACGCCATCTAGAGGCGACACAAGTCCGCCCAGGACATGATATGTTCCTGTATATTGACCGGTTTTCTCTAAGGCAACAATATCGAATGGTTCGGCAACGACGGCGACAATAGTTTTATCTCTTTTTGGGTTGGTATATAGATCACTCAGTGCTTGCTCTGGCTCTACCAGCGCAAATGTTTTTTTGCAGTAGGCAATACCGCTGTGAAGATCTGCGATACGACCACTTAGCCTTTTACTGAGTTGGTCGTCATTCCTGAGTAGATAATATGCGTATCTTTCAGCCGTACGCGGTCCGACCCCAGGTAAGCTGCCGAGTGCTTCAATTAACTCTTCGAGTGCTTTCGGCAGAACTTTCATCTAGCTATTACCTAAAGTCCTAGGTCACCCAGTGCTCCCATGAATGGTCGCATTCGCTCGGCTGCAAGCTTTTGGCTGGCATCAATTGCTTCTTTGAAAGCATTCTCTATCCATTTTTTAATGATACGGCTACCACCGAGATCTACACGTTCTGGGTCAATATGAATTTTTTTAACTTTTTGTTTGCCAGATATTTCGATTCTAACAGCGCCATCGCCTTGCTCGACAGATATGATCTCTCGCTCGAGTTCTTTATCCATCTTCTTCATTTTCATCAACATCTTCGCCTGGTCAAAACGGCTCATCACAACTCCTTTGTTACATCAATAGTATAACAAAAATTCTATTTTCTCAGAAAAGTGGCACGCGTTTCTGGGTGCCGTGCCCAAGCGAGAAAATAGTGACTGAGCTGGTAATAACTTACGCTGCTAACAGCGATAAAGATCAGACAAATCATAAGGCCTTTTGCAAAAGGATTTCTTGGAAACACCGTCAGCCATTGATTGATCATAAAAGCTATACCAGAAGCTATCAAAACGTATATCACGGGTAATAAATACCCAAGGAGCGGGCTGTTTGTGAGGCCGCTCAAGACGATAGCTATCAGTAAGAAGGCCATAGTAATTTTGCTGCGATCAAGCTGCCGATATTGTATAAAGTTATATAGGCCCAAGAGTGCTAGCACTGCCGACAGCAAATCAAGCAGTGGCGTACCTGGCAGCCAAATGCTCGGATCTGTTGGCCCGTGCCAAACGAGGCGTACAGGAATAACAGCAATATTCTTTATGACCTGCAATGCAGACGCTAGTGAATCTGGCACCCCAAAAATAGTCATAGCTATTTGAGGCTCAGATATTACTCGCCAAGCAAGTGGAGTAATGAGTGCTATGAGCATAGCCACGGCAACCGGCAAAAGCCACTTTGTCTTTTTTAGTGTGTTCGAGATATATTGCCGTTGGTGGATAATTCCAATTAACATAACCCAGAACAAGCCAGGGACGTAAAAACTAATTGCCGTCAGGCCAACGCCAAATAGCAATGCGACGTATGGCAGCTTGTGACTTTTGATCCATAGCCCATAGCCAACCAGAACGATTATCGCCAATTGTCCCACGTCCGGTGTTGCTAAACGGATGATGTGCAGAAACCAACTACTTGTGAGCAGTAAGAATGTGGATATGGCACTAATCCAAAATCCAAACCAATGACGAACAACTGCAAAAAAAACAATCAACAACAATAAACCAATACCAACCGATATATACCGAAAGTCTGACAAATTCGTAATATTGAGCTTATGTAGGCCCCAAACGAGAGCTTTGTAGGGTGCATTTATAGGATTGTCTCTAATTGCGGCAATCGTAAGCCCGTCACTAATGGTTTGTTGTTCGAGTGAGTTTATACCCGGAAGTAGCTGACTAAGCCGAAATGTCGCGATGCCGGCCGCTAGCAAGATAGCTGCCAAAAACTGCAGTAGTTGTTGACCATATTGCAACCGGAATAAAGTAGTAAACGACGACTTACGCATATTGTTTATGTTAGTATAGCACTTTTATCTAACTAAATGGGTCGCTGTGTCGCGTGTCCACACTGCGGAACCGTTGCTTCTCGCGGTCGAAGTAGAGCTCTACGGCACCAGTTGGTCCGTTACGGTGCTTTTTGATAAATATATCCATGATATTTTTGCGTTCGCTATCTGGATTGTAATAGTCTTCTCGATACAAAAACGCCACCACATCGGCATCTTGCTCGATAGATCCAGACTCGCGCAAGTCTTGTAATTGAGGAATCTGCGGGCTGCGACTTTCTACTGAGCGGCTCAGCTGACTCAATGCTATGAGCGGGACATTTAATTCTCGCGCGATACCTTTTAGACCACGAGATATTTCTGATATTTCCTGCACACGGTTACCGTCACCAGAAAATTTAGCTCCACCACTCATAAGCTGCAAGTAGTCAACGATAATC
>CAYUBG010000017.1:10577-11314 GCA_964442995.1 uncultured Candidatus Saccharibacteria bacterium
AGCTTCGCGACGTGCTTTTGTTCGTAGATCGCTAACGGTAATGCCGGGTGTATCGTCAATATAAATTTGCGCTTCGCTCAGGCTGCCCATCGCTTGACCGATTTTTTCGAAATCACTGTCGGATAAGTTGCCTGTTCTCAGTGCCCACGCATCTACGCCAGACTCCATTGCAAGCATTCGATCCACTAGCTGCTCTTTGCTCATCTCGAGGCTAAAAACTAGAACAGGCTCCCCTGCTTGTAACGCAACGTTATGTGCAAGGCCAAGTGAAAACGCTGTCTTACCCATTGATGGTCGGGCTGCTAGGATAAAGAGGTCGCTGCGCTGTAGACCGGCTAAGATATTGTCTAAGTCTTTAAACCCTGTAGGAACGCCGCGGATCTTGCCTTTGTCTTTATGTAATTCATCAAGGCGATCAAAACTTTCGGCTAAGATTGTCTCCATGCTAGTGATATCTTGCTTGATATGTCGCTGACTTACTTCGAACAACTTACTTTCGGCGTTTTCTATAAGTTCTTGAAGGTTGTGCTCTTCTTTATATCCAAGCTCGACGATGTCTTGACTTGCTTTGATAAGCCGACGTCGTAAAGCCTTTTGTGCGACGATTTCTGCGTACTGCTCCACGTGCGAGGCGGTGGGGACGAAGTTCGTTAGTTGCGTGAGGTATGCTGCGCCGCCGACAAACTCGATGAAACCGGTTGATTTTAGCTGATCGGCTAGAGTTAGCACGTCTATGG
>CAYUBG010000017.1:11324-12769 GCA_964442995.1 uncultured Candidatus Saccharibacteria bacterium
CGTATATTCGTTGGTGTTTTGGGTCGTAAAAATCTATCGCCTGCACGATGTCGGCTATTTTTACGATTGCATCACTATCAATGAGGATAGCGCCAAGTAGACTGGCTTCGGCATCGGTGTTCTGTGGTGGCAGAATTGCTGATTTATTATCCAAACGACCCCTCCTCTATTCAGGATTCTAACACTTCGGCGCCCCCGAAAATATTGCTTACGGTATCGAGTGTATTATTTTGTTCAGGAACAGAAGTTGAATCTTTCGTTTCGATGGTGCCAATAATACATTCCAATAATACATTTTCACCAGACTGTTGGTGAATAATATCTGTGATAATCTGCTTATTTTTAACGTCATTTATGCGCTTTTGATGGAACGCAAATTTAAATGTTAATGTCAGAGTGTTGTTAGCATATTGCGCATCTGCCATCCGAAGAATGCCATAGAGTGTATTGTATTGCTTTTTAATAACGCTTAGCACGACTGGCCACAACTCAATACTAAAACTTTGTGTTTGACCGAGAGTTTTTTTAGGTGCTGTTGGTTTGTCAGTTTGTTTGATGGGCTCTTTTGGCGTAACGGTTGCTGGTGGCTCTGCTACCTTTGTTACTTGTGTTTTGGCTGTTTCCTTTTTCGGTACAGGTTCTGTAGTTATGACTGGCATTATTTTCATTGCAGTTGAACTGTTGCTGGGGGACTGGCTGTTGGCAAGTGCGTACTCAAGAAATGCCAGTTCGAGTTGCTGTTCAGGCTGAGAAGATGCCGATACTTGCAGTAAACTACGTAGCAAAGCAAGATGCTGTGGCTGGGGCCTTGATTGCATTGCTTTGTTTCTGATACGTTCACTGTATTGTTGTGCAATGTCTCGCGGTCGAAATCCGAGGTCTCGCAGTGTAAGCAAAGCGGTGGCGATATCAGAGAAAACTCCCGCTTCGACGGCTTCTTCGAGTGAGTTGATAGATTCTTGTGGGGCGATACCCAACAACCGCTCGACAGCGTCTCTGGATAGTGTCGTACCTGCTTGGCTAGCTTGATCTAATAGACTGATACTGTCGCGAAAACTTCCGCCACCATGTTGGGCAATTAGTTCTAGAGCTGCTGTTTCGGCCTTGATGTGTTCGGACTTTGCAATTGATGATAGGTGAGCTACTACATCACTGGTGCCGATTGGCCTGAACGAAAAATGCTGAGTTCGGCTTATGATGGTTTCTGGTAATTTATGCACGTCAGTGGTAGCAAGAATAAACATGACGTGTGCAGGTGGCTCTTCGAGTGTTTTTAGTAGCGCGTTGAATGCCTCTCGAGTTAGCATATGTACTTCGTCTATGATGTATACTTTGTATTTTGCTGATGATGGCAAGATATTGACCTTATCGCGCAGGTCTCGTATTTCATCAATTCGACGGTTGCTAGCGGCATCTATTTCGATAATGTCGAGGTGTGTTGCTGC
>CAYUBG010000018.1:0-5034 GCA_964442995.1 uncultured Candidatus Saccharibacteria bacterium
CAAAACGCAATATCCTTAGTCTAAAGATCGCCTATCAGCTCGTTTGAGTACTGATTAAAGACACGGATGCAGCTCGTAAACTAAAAATATCGCTTTACTCGTAACGTAGTGATTCGATAGGGTCTTTGCGTGCCGCCCGAATGGCCGGGGTAATACCAAAAATGAGGCCTACGGCGACAGAGACAACGACCGCTGCGACCATAACTGGCCAAGTAATAACTGGCTTTAGATTGGTCGTAACGCGAATAACAAAATTTGCGGCCAGCGAAGTAATTACGCCAACGATAGCACCAGTTAATGTCAGGATCATCGCTTCAGTCAAGAATTGCCCGCGTATCTGACGATTTGTCGCGCCAACCGCTTTGCGGATGCCAATTTCTCGCGTTCGCTCACTAACAGAGGCCAACATGATATTCATGATACCAACTCCACCAACCAGCAACGAAATCCCCGCAATTCCAGCGATAAACGATGTTAACAGGTTCAATAGGCTGCTTGTCACTGCCAGGTTTTCGTCCGCTCGAAGCACTGTCACATCGTCCTGACCTTTGTGTGCATTCGTAATGTTCGTCGTCACTGCCTTGGCCACGTCATTTACACTAGTTGATTGTGATGGTTTGGCAAGAACTTGCACAATCTGGATCGAGCCACTATTGATATTCTTGGCAACTTCAAATGGAATAATAACTGCCTTATTGAGATCAACGTTGACGCCAAGTGGACTTTCACCAAATTCTTCAAACACCCCACGAACAACAAAGTCTTCACCCCTAATACTCATAGACATTCCGATGGGCACGTTTTCTTTGAAAAGCTGCTCAGCGACCCGTTTGCCGATAACCGCAACATTCCGTTTTACCTCTCCGCCTGTAAAGAAGCTGCCGTATTCTACTTTTTGCTGCAAGAGTGAAGGGAGCTGCTCGTTAGTAGCCAACACAACACCATCTTCGTACGGTTGGTCACCATACTTTATACCTGCAGCTAAAAGTCCAACAGGTGTGACAGCTTTTACGTTCGTCGTTTGCGACACTACAGCGATGTCATTTTCATTCAAGCTGCCGCTACCAAAACTATATGCATAGGCTGGGTTTACCTTTTGAATCGTACCAGAAGCGTCTCTGGTCACGATCTTGCCGGGGCGAACTGTTATAAGATCTGCACCTGATCGTTTGATCTGCCACAGAAGTTGGTGTTTGACTCCTTCGCCCAAACTCACTGTCGTAACAACAGAAACTACGCCGACAATGATCCCGAACATAGTCATAAGGCTCCGGAAACGAGCAGTTTTGAGAGAACTAAACGCCATCTTGAGATTCCCTCGAAACATTAGAGCCGCCCTTTCGATCGTGGTTTTTTTGCAGCAGTAGATGACTTACGCCGTGTACGGCCCTTTGTCTTGTCGGGTAGAGCAGACATGAGCGCTGAAACTCCCGCCCAGTCATCCTCTTCGGATTTCCGATGATTTAATCGCATAGCTCGACGAGCCAAACTAGGTATCTCGCCAACTTTTGTCTTTTGATCGCGTATGATTGCACCGTCGTGCATATATACAACCCTATCGGCATAGCGGGTAAGTTCTGGGTTGTGTGTGACCATTAGTATAGTGTTACCTGTTTGATGTAATTCACTGAGCAACTCCATAACTACCAAGCTTGCGGCGCTATCTAGGTTGCCGGTAGGTTCATCCGCAATAATAATGGACGGCTCATTCACTAACGCCCGGGCAATTGCTACGCGCTGCACCTGTCCGCCACTCAACTGACGAGGCATAAAGTATGCCCGGTCCGTCAGTCCAACCCTGTCTAGCATCGCCAACGCGCGTCGATTTCGCTTGCCCTGTAAAACTCCTTTGTAGGCCAAGGGCAACGCAACGTTATCTAAAACCGACAATCTTGGCAGTAAATTTGACGATTGAAACACAAATCCAATTTTGTCACGTCGTGTTTTTGCGCGCCTATTAGCGCGCAGTTTAGCGACCGACCGCCCACTAAGGCTATATTGCCCATGGGTTGGTCGATCGAGCAACCCGATGATGTTCATTAGTGTTGATTTGCCAGAACCACTGGGACCCATAACGGCCACAAACTCACCAGCGTCAATCTCTAAGCTAACCTCATCGAGCGCTACGGTAGTTGCGTCGCCGAAGCCGTACAGTTTACTGACGTCTTTTAGGTTGATGATTGGCATGATCTAGGCATAGTTTACGCTGTAGTTTGCAGAATCCGCAAGCAAGTAATGTAGTATTTTTTGCCCCTTGAAGTAATTTTCTTGTTGTTAGGTATTTACACCTGGTTTTTATATAATAACCACGTATTGGAGAGGTGTCCGAGTGGTTGAAGGAGCACGCTTGGAAAGCGTGTGTGCGGGCAACCGTACCGCGGGTTCGAATCCCGCTCTCTCCGCCAAGGGAGAAAGTGCCACACCCGTAAGGGTAGAGGCTTTTTATCTATTACGCCTGAACTCATGTTTATGTGTTTATCACACTAAGTGCTTGATATTTAGTCTATCTATGAATTATAGTTCAGACATAAGCATTAGGAGGATATATGGCGGAACTACTTGCGGCACCACTGTTGGAACAAATTGATTTTGATTTGGCAGCGAGAATAGACAGACTGCGTAGATTGGACATTATCCCTCGACTCGAAATAGTTAACGATAATCTCGAATACCATCCTTCAGTAGTATATTCAGGCATAAAGGTGAACGTGGCTCGCAAATTAGGCATGCTCGCAAATCTCACCGAAGACCCTAGCACCGATGCACTTGCAGATAAGATCCGTCAGTTCAACGAAGACGAAACCGTGCACGGAATTATTGTACAAGCACCTTCGGTAGACCCGGCTAGAACAGAAGGTCAATTCAGACTAATAAACCGGGTGAAAGATGTAGACGGACTTAATCCAAACGCACAGCATATCCCCGCAACACCAATGGCGGTTCGACGTTTGGCAGCGTACTATGGGATCGACCTATTCGAGGCGAGAGTTGCCCAGTTAGGTTATGGCAGGGTATTCGGTGCCCCGATGCATAACTGGGCTCACTGGGGCGGAGCGAAACACTACCGTACTTTCGACGAACACAATGACCCACTAGATATTGTTCAGGGGCTCGACGAGGCCGATGTAATAATAGCCGCCATGAATCTACCTGAGGTGCTAACACCTGAGTTGTTCGAAGGCATGACACCAAAGGTTTTGATAGATGTAGGTGCCGCCGAGCTGGGAGGCAGAGTGGTAGGTAACGCATCAGATGCACTACGCGAGTACGGCGGCGCCAATGGGTGGACGTTTACACCAAAGAAGGGTGGCGTTGGGCCCGTTACGGTGCGGCAGCTACTCGAAAATACCGTCGCCAATGCCGAGGCGCAAGCTGCTCAGTTTTCTACTCAATAATTGTTCCGACGTGTTCGCCCTGGACTATCTTGAGTAAGTTATCTGCCTTCATGCCGTCATATACAATCACTGGCATTTTATGCTCTAGTGCCAAACCAAGTGCAGCCTTGTCCATAACTTTGATGTTCTCATCTTCCACCGCTTTTTGCGCATCTATGTGCAGGTGTCGTTTTGCATCCTTGTGTTTGGCAGGATCTTTGTCGTACACGCCATCAACTTTTGTGGCTTTTAGTACTACTTCGCAGTCCATCTCTAAAGCTAGTGATATAGCTGCAGTATCGGTTGTGAGATAGGGGCGTCCGATTCCACCTGCCACGATTACAACGCGACCTTTCTGTAGATGCTTGTTTGCTAGGCGAAATACAAATGGTTCGGCGACTTGCTCGGCAAATATATTACTCAGGCATCTAGTTCGTACCTCTTTGGCTTCGAAAATATCGGTTAGCGCCAAAGCATTCATCATCGTTGCCAACATCCCTATATGGTCTGCGGTAACGCGTTTGATACCGTGGCCAGCAATCTGAGCACCACGCACAAAGTTGCCGCCACCAACCATAATCACTACTTCAGTGCCATCATGGGCTACTTTATTCACTTCTTGTGCTAGCCAACTAGCAATTTCTGGATCAATGCCACTTTCGAATTTACCGGCTAGTTGCTCCCCAGAAAGTTTCAGCAAGATACGTTGGTATTTATTGGCCATTGCACGCTAGTCTACCAGATATCAACCGACCACGCTATACTGAACATATGAAACTTTACTCATGGAACGTCAACGGCATTCGGGCAGTGTTAGGCAAGGGCGCCTTTCAAGATTTTTTGGCGAAGCACAACCCAGATATTTTGTGTTTGCAAGAGACCAAGGCCAACCGCGACCAATTCGAGATCGATCTGCCAGACTACGAAGAATATTGGTGCTCAGCCGAACGCAAAGGCTATAGCGGCACAGCCATATTTAGCAAAGTAAAGCCTATCCAAGTTATAAACAATTTTCCAGACGATATTGCCCAAAAGCACAACCTAAACACCGACAAGTACGGCGACAAAGAAGGCAAGCCCAACGCCGAAGGACGCATCATGGCAGCTGAGTTTGATAACTTCTGGGTGCTGACGTCTTACACTCCGAATAGCAAGGGCGACCTTGGCAGACTAGTGCTGCGCTACAAACATTGGGACCCGGCCTTCCTCGAGTACGCCAAGCGACTCGAACAAACTAAACCGGTACTATTTTGCGGCGACCTCAACGTAGCCCACCAAGAAATCGATCTTGCTAACCCAGCACCAAACGTTGGTAAACACGGCTTTACCGACGAAGAACGGGAAGGCTTTAGCAACTTACTAAAGGCGGGTTTTATAGACACCTTTCGTACGCTTCATCCAGACCAGAAAGATGCCTATAGCTGGTGGACCCACTGGGCCAATGCCCGGGCACGAAACGTTGGTTGGCGGATTGATTATTGGCTAGCATCAGAATCTCTGAAAGACAAAATCAAGGCTGCAGAAATTCACTCCGACGTGATGGGCAGTGATCACTGCCCAGTGAGCATCGAGATAGACTTAGTATGAAAAAATTCGCAGCCTTTGACATCGACGGAACCATTTTTCGATCTAGCCTGGTAGCCGAACTGCTACTAATGGG
>CAYUBG010000018.1:5044-6172 GCA_964442995.1 uncultured Candidatus Saccharibacteria bacterium
TTTTTGCACAAGAAGCATACGGCGAGTTTTCGGCCGAGTACGAGCTGTGGCGAAGGCGACAGAACGAACATGCCTATGACACGTTCATCGAGGCGTTAGTGGCAAGCTATATGCGCCACATCAAGGGTACTAGCCAGCAGCATATCGAAGTTTTGGCCGAAAGCGTCATTGAACGAATGAGCGACTACACCTATGTGTACACCAAAAAGTTGGCTCAAAAACTAAAAAAAGAAGGCTATTTTTTGATAGCTATTTCGGGCAGCCCCAGCGAACTAGTCTCGCGGTTCGCCGACAAATACGGTTTTGACACTTACGTTGCAGCCGAATATCACAAGCAGGCTGGTATATACACTGGTGGCTCAAAACCTGCTCATACTGGAAAAGACAAAATACTCACCGACTTAGTGAACAAACACAGTCTTTCTTGGGAGGACAGTTATGCCGTAGGTGATAGCCCCGGCGACATCGGCATGCTTTCACTCGTAGCAAATCCTATCGCATTTAATCCTGACGCTAAGTTATTTGAAGTAGCTAAAACAAATAACTGGAATGTGGTTATTGAACGCAAAAACATGTCTTACGAACTGGAGCATAAAGATGGACAGATCGTACTGGCATAAACAAGGCGCAGAGCCACTATTTCCTGATCTGCTATGGAGTCGGCCGGAAAACCGACTGCATGCTGGCAAACTACTGGTCATCGGCGGCAACGCACATGGATTTGCGGCAGTAGCCGAAGCGTACAATGCTAGTGTTCAAGCCGGCATCGGTACTGCCAGAGTGTTGTTGCCCGATGCCATCCAAAAAGTTGTCAAAATGGTGCTAGAAACAGCCGATTATGCACCCAGCACACCTAGCGGCAGTTTTGCCGCCAAGAGCCTTGGAGACTGGCTGGACCATGCCTCCTGGGCAGACGGTATACTGATTGCCGGAGATTTGGGTAAGAATAGCGAAACTGCCATAGTACTCGAAAAATTCCTCAGCAAGTATACTGGGCAGGCAACCCTGACAAAAGATGCCGTCGACTATTTTTACGCGCATTCCTCAGCCGTACTAAACAGGGAAGCAACGACAGTCGTGCTCAGCATTGCTCAATTACAACGCCTAGCTCGAGAAGCCCACTATCCA
>CAYUBG010000018.1:6182-12506 GCA_964442995.1 uncultured Candidatus Saccharibacteria bacterium
TAGAGACAGAGCCTAAACAATCGACATCTAAAGATGGATCTATTGCATCTAGTAGATTGGCTGCATGAATTTACATCACATTTTGTTATAAATATCATGGTTAAACACCTCAATACCATATTTGTCGCCACGAAGGGGCAGGTCAGTACCACCAAGACAGATCAAAGCCTAGATGACTCCTGGCGCGTCGACACCGCAGCGGCCAGTAGTGTGTGGTGGCTCCAAAACCCAAGCAAAACATTTCAGGCACTTACGAGTTCTGCCCTACCAACCAGGCTAGGATAATATAATATTTACAATATTATACTTTTAGTATATAATATAGACAATGAATTCAACTTTCTCTGATGGTTTTCCTGATGGCCATGCCCACGACAAAGCACTTGCACACCTAATGAATGACTTTGGTGACTGCACAAGCGGCACCGGAACACGACACTATGCTGGAATCGTTGATAAGGTTCTTGAGTTTGGCACGCAAGAAGCACAAAGTCTCGCTGGCTCGATGTGCCTAGATATTGCCTCGCGGCTTGAGACTCTAGATAGAGATAGAGACCACCACCTTGAGAAAGCAGCCGCAATTTGGGGGCAACTTGTCGATCGTCATCTCAACGCTGGGACTGCGCGCAGCGTAACACTTCGTGCAGGTGTTGGAATGGCTTGTCTCAAAGCGTATACAAGCATTATCTGCGAACGAACGTTGCCAGATACAGGTATACAAGATCAGATGTACCGTGATTTGTGCGCAGTAGCCTTTCGAGCAACCGAATTACAAGCTATCTTTACGCAGCAAGATGAAGCCGCAGAAGCCCGCGAAGCCACAGCCATCACAGCGGAACTAGCGGTTAATTTGCTTCATCAACGATGGACAAGGCGAAACCTGCCTGATTCTATGTTAATATTGCCCGCACATGTATCCGAAGATCAAGGGCTCAACGGCACTCAATCAGCAACACGAACAAAGTGGGATTCGTCGATCTTCGCCGAATACCCTCCAACACCCCCGGAAGTAGTTGTAAAAGTCCAAACAAAATCTCGGGCCAACCATAAATCCAGTGAGTATTCGAAGGACATTGTAGTAGTCAATGTTGGTGAGGATCTGGCTGTAACGTATCAAGAAACAAGAAAAAACAAAAAATATGGGGTACGCCCAAGAACAATTATTCAAGAATTGGTCGACGAAAAAAGCAACCCCGAAGTTGCAACACGTCTCGACGAACGTACCGAATTACTCTTAGATAAAATCGACGAGTAGCAGTATGTTACCTGACTAACGATAGCAAGCCTATCCGCCTATGCTTGCGATGAGCTAGCAGATATGGCAAGCTGTTTGGAATGAAAAGTTGTATCGAAATCAGCGAACCATATTTTGAAGCCCTTCAACAAAGGCAAAATGATCGTGTACAAATCATGGGCGGAGTTGGCTCCGCTGCACTCGTTGATCCTGATTTATACATAGACGACGCAACCCAAACGTTAATCCCCCTGGCCGACATTGATCTACCACAATTCAGACCAGGTGGTAGCAAACGTGACCTTGATGTACTAGTCCTGAGTACCGATCAAGATGTGATTGATCATGAAGAAGCACTGGCGAAAGAGCTTATCGGCAACGAACTTGATTTATCATTTTTTGGCCTACTAAAAACGAACGCTCTTCATCAACAGGCATCCCGACCAGTGCTCAGCACTGGTCGAACATTCTTAGCCGACCGCTACGTTGGCAGCACTCAAGCTGGCGGCATAGTAGAGGCACGCAAAGCGCTGTATCCATTTAGTGTAGCGGTAGATCCTGCCGCGTTCGAAACATGGCATTTGCAGTACAATGGCCTGGCCGTGCCCATACCTCATCCCGGGACATCAATCCTCAATTACCTAACACGATCGATTTCTGGCCTACGAACCAAAGACGCGGCTAAGGTTATCGAGATAACAGATAATATCCTTGGCAAGAGTCCAGAAATAAAAGATTGGATAGTTGATGGACCAGGACAAGGGATGTTACATTTTGCTCGTATATTGCATACTTTGCGCGAACCGCGTAATAATCCTAAACCACTAGACGTCGGCGAGCATCTTACAATCACGCCCACTTCAGCCGAAGAGTTAGAAGCTGCCACAAATCCATTACTTCACGGTCTCTGTGATAGACAAAGAAGGGCGTACGTTGCGATAGCTCGACTAAAAGCGCGTACACTACATAAAGCCGAGTCAAATCAGGCACTTGTTGACTTTTTTCAGAACCGACTCGAACGTCGCGTTGATAGCATAGTCAAAAACAAATAAAAACAATCTTCATATGAAGATTGTTGGTGGGCAAGGAGGGAATCGAACCCTCACTCCTTGCGGAACACGATTTTGAGTCGTGCGCGTATACCAGTTCCGCCACTTGCCCGGGTAGGTTGACGGGGGTAATTGTACTATACTTTAGAGGTATACTCTAGCATAAGCAATAATGACAAATACCGACAACCAAAATCAACGAGACCCTGCAGTCGAACTAGTGCGTCAAAAGATCGATGCAATCTATGCGCATGAACCTGATGCCAGCGAAGAAGCCGAGGAGGTACTTGCCGAAGCAAAGCCTCTCAGCAAACATCAGTCTTACATGAAGCACCTCACAACGTCTGGTTTGTCTCTGGCTGACATTCAAACCAAATGGCACGAATACTACAGCGCACTACCTGACAACGAAAAACACGAAGTGTGGCAAGAATTCTATGCAGAGCATGGCAAAAACCACAGCCCAGCAGGCAAACAACAAGCTGCGCTCGTGTTACCGAACGTACAAACAGATCAGCCGGAGCAACCGACAAAACCTACTGAGCCTACCATTACGTCCCAGATAACCCGTCACAATCGTCATCATAAGCAGTCGTCTCAAACCGTGGCCCAGCTCAAAAATAAACTATTGGGGCCAGCGAGTGCGAAGGCAGAGAAGAAACTAACCAAAAAACAACATTTTCAATCGTTGCTGTTTGGTGCTGGTCTGGGATCGGTTGTATTACTAATACTATTGTTTAGTTTCTTTAACGAGCGATTTATCGCGCCGTTTATTACGCCGAGCAAGCAGGTCAGCTCCACACCAATAATTATTGGTGGATCGGGTGATACGAACGACCCGACACCCAAAATCATTATCCCAAAAATTAACGTCGAAATTCCGGTTGTATATGACGAGCCGAGCGTAGAAGAGAATGCCATCCAAAAAGCACTCGAGCGAGGTGTAGTACACTACGCGACAACCGCAAGTCCCGGCGAAAAGGGAAATACCGTTATTTTTGGACACTCGAGTAATAACATTCTCAATAGCGGAAAGTACAAATTCGCTTTTGTGCTCCTCAATAAACTAAGTGACGGCGATACGTTTTACCTAATTAAAGATGGTACGCGTTACGCCTATAAAATTTACGAACGTAAGATAGTGAAACCAAGCGAAGTTGGCGTATTGGGCAATACTGACAAAACTGCTACTGCAACCCTCATAACCTGTGATCCGCCAGGCACCGCATTGAATCGACTGGTTGTAATTGGCGAGCAAATTAGCCCCGATCCGAACAGTAATAAAGCGAGCACAGCAAAGAGCACGACAGATCAGCCAACAACTATCCCTAGCAACGCCCCAAGCTTATGGAGTCGATTTACAAACCTATTCCGTTAGTGTTCGTTATGTTTGGCATTAGTTAAAGCCTTTATAACATGGGTAAGTACCGCGTAGCGGCTGCTATTACAGTCTCACATTGATACTGATTCTTAGCTATCTATATCAATTTTATATAAGGGTTCTATTGCTGACCGACTTTGAGACTCGTGTACTGTAGTGCAGTTTTACCAGATGTCGCTGATGGGCTGAGAGTAAATAGTCGCACATAGTCTCGATCGAAGAATGGCTTTGTACCTTTGTTCATCGGAACAAGTACCTGCTGGTTGATGCCATTAAAATCAAACACATTCAGCTTATCGTCAACATTCGCAAGCAAGCGATTACCATCCATCCACGTGGCCGGGGTTTCTGCGGGGATGGTAAATGGCACATCGTACACATATCGTCGCTTTGCTTCAAAGTCATACAGTGCAAAGTGATTGCTATGCTGCGCAGCAATAAACTGTGCGGTGGCCGAAAAGCTAATTGTTGTAACACCGTCTAACTTGAGTAGACTATACACAACAGGGGTCTTCTTGGGATTGGCCTTAAGTTGATCCACAGGATCTTGGTAAATAGCGACCGCGCCGTTAGCCGCAGATGCCGATACGACATACGTATGGTTATCGTATTCTGCAATATCTAGCAGAGCAGGCGAAGCGCTCGGCAAACTACCCATGACATAATCTTTACCTGCCTCACGAATATGTACCGTGAGTTTTGCTGCATCATTAGCATCTTTTATGGCGTATACCAGTGTGTCTGATTTATAGGGCTTAAAGTTGGTAACACCGGCCACTATTGGTGTAATGGTTTTGGTTTTGAGCTCGGCACTTTTTAGCGATAGATCTCGCCCGTCATACAGATAGTATTGGTCATACTTTTTATCTCTCAATCCGACTGTCGTTGGCTCAAGGGCAAATAATTTATTAAGGTTCACACTCGACTGTGGTGACTCTCGATCGAGAATAATAAACTCTGACTTATCGGCGTAAGAATGTTTGAGCAACACATGACGATTGTCTGTCGACCATTCAACCGGAGCTAATCCTCGCTCTTCATTAGACGCAGTGAGCAAGCCATCAGGCAACGATAATGTGGTAATAGGCGCCTTGATGTTGGTAGTATCAAGCTGATCAAATCGTTGCAATGTACCGACTTGCTGCACAATAATCCAGTGCCTATCCGGACTCTGAGTGCTCATTGCCGGAACACCAGTATATGTCTGTAGTTCTTTTGAGCTGAGCTTGGTCGGGAAGAGTACTGGGTAGATAATGCGTTCGATACTTGATCCTTCAAGGTTAATCGTTCGCTTCCAGCTCCTATAGCCATCACGCTTTAGCTCGATAGTATACTCCCCAGCTGGGAGCACGAGTCTCGCATCGGTTTTGCCTTGGTCTTTGCCATTGAGTACAATCGTTGCTGCTTCGGGGTGTGTGTTAATGAACATCAATCCATTCTGGATAACTTTGCCCGTTTTACGGTCTAGGTCATAACCGTAAGCTACAAATAATAATATGATCGAAGCAAGTATCACCGCCACCGCCATGAGCGCATAGCCGAGCATAAGGCGACGAGAATGGGTTCGTTTTTTGTTAGGGTCAAGAAAGTCCATAATTTTTGTAGTTGTACCAATAGTTATAGCATGAATAGTTCTTTGGTACTATTCATTTCGTCTACTTGTCACATCCGTTGCAAGACGGTACTATTACATACATAAGCAGCATAAGCATGCATTAGAAGAGGGTACTGGCTCGGGTGAGCAACACAAAAAATACAATTACTATCAATGGGCGAACATACGACTCTCGCACTGGCGCAGTTATAAGCGATGTTCAGGCCACTGCCGTGCCGCCAGCCGTGATACATGTAGCGCCTGGCAAGAAAAAAATACACAAGCGAGTCATCCAAGATGTTGCTGGTCCTGTAATCATTCGTCCCACCCATCCCAAAAAGGCAAAAGCAACTCCGCCTGTGGCCGTCACGGAAGCCCAACACAAACCAACAAGCCAAAAAGCAGCCCGTAACCACCACGCCACCACAGCACACACCATCCATTCGTCATCCCAAAAAGCAGCAACACTCATGCGGCAGGTGGTACATAAACCAAGCTTTGTTAAACCCTCACCTGCACAATCTGCCATCTATACAGACAAAGGGACTACTGTTGTTACGCCACGAAAGCCAATCAACAACACACCCCATCGGGCAGAACGAGCTGCTATGGTGCCTCAGAGTAAATTAATTAGTAAGTTTAGCACTACTGACCACACGTCAACTGTCATAAAACGAGCGGCACCCCTTGCTGTCAAACAACCCTCGGTTCCTATTGAAGCTACTCAACCGCATAATGCACTCAAAAAAACCGTGCAGCAGCAGCCGCAACACTTAGCAACCCCTGCAGAAGACCTATTCATGAAGGCCATAGCAAATGCTAACAGCCACCAGCAAGCACACCCCGCACTTCCCAAGCATGCCAAGCGCAATAAACGATTTGGTAAACGTATACTACTCAATATTGGCGCTAGTGTTGTAGTCGTTGGGATACTAGGCGGCTTTTTCGCCTATCAAGCAGCGCCAAAACTTGCTCTACGCAATGCCACAAAACAAGCCGGTATCGCAGTATCGGTTCCTCATTTCGTTCCGTCAGGTTTTACCATGCAGAAACCGTCTACGCCAGC
>CAYUBG010000019.1:0-3218 GCA_964442995.1 uncultured Candidatus Saccharibacteria bacterium
CGAAGTTTTTTCCGGAGTATGCACACCTTTTCGAATTAGCGGGCCAGAGCGACACAAAATCAGAAAATGGCGTAAGTTATCGATTTACAACATGGCGTCGAAAGCAATAGTCTATCTGCTAGATGTAGTGCCCGAGTAGCGCAAGCACCACACCAAGAGCTGCACAAACTTGTCCAATTACCCAAAATCGCATAGCAACTTTTGTTTTTGGCCAGCCTTGCGCTTCAAAGTGATGATGAACTGGCGCGGCAATAAATATCTTTTGTTTAAACAACTTTTTCGAAGAAATTTGCAACAAGCTCGATCCAGCTTCGGCAACGAATACCAAGCCAATGATCGGTAACAGCAACAGGGTGTTTGTGAGCATCGCTACAACGCCAAGCGCAGTTCCCAGGGCAAATGAACCGACGTCCCCCATAAAGAATCGAGCAGGAGGTATATTGAACCAAACGTAAGAGAGTAGTGTGCCGACAATCGTCATACAGAAGCCGGCAATCCCAAAGTTACCTTGTAGTGCGGCAATTACACCAAATGCAGTAAACGCACTAATCAGCAAGCCACCAGCCAGACCATCCATACCATCGCTGATATTCACTGCATTACTTGTACTTACCAGCACGAGTATAAAAATCGGGATTAGCACCCAGCCCAGAGTGACATCTCCAGCTATTGGCACGTGAATACTCGTAAAGCCTAACTTGAAATAGAAGAACCAGGCGTTGGCTGCGGCCACCAGCGTTATCATACCAAATTTAATAGGTGCCCTCAGGCCAGCAACATTACCGCCACCACCCACGATGTTAATAATGTCGTCGATAAGTCCGACAGCGCCACCACCGAGCAATGCGGCTAGTGGTAACCAGGTTTGATTGCGATTGAGATTGAAAAAAACTGTCACTATTGTTGCGGCAACCAGCATTATGAGCCCAGCCATGAGGGGTACATTACGCTTGATACGCAACTTGCTGATTACTTCCAGGCGATCACCTGTTGTGGAATGAGTGCGGTGTCGTTTCCAGAGTTTGTATTTATAAGCAAAATGAGTATAGATAGGCGTCAATAGCATAGCAACCAAAAAAGACAATACGCTCAGTAACAAAATGCGCGTGATGTGATTTATGAATTGTTGATCAGTATACATAGTTTTTATTGCTGCAAAATTACTCATAGTGTAGCACATCGTGGTAGTGGCGAGCGTATAAACCAACGTGTGAAAGTGTTACTATTGTGGTGTAGAAATAATGACCAAGCAATGAGTATACATACAGAACACTCAGATAATGTAAAACCACAATTGGTGGTTATTCGAGGCATACCTGGTAGCGGTAAGTCCTATATCGCCGCCGAACTCGAAAAAGCAATTGATCATGATAGATTAGTAATTTTAGATCCTGATGCCACAGATTACACCAGTCATGAATACATAGCCCACACAAGATCCTTGACTATAGAGGGTGTCGACCCCAAATTGCATGCTTACCGATTTTTGCGTGCAAAAGCCTTTAAAGCTATTGAGGCAGGTAAGATCATTGTATGGAATCAACCATTCACCAGCTTAGAATTATTCGACAAAGTTATCGCTAAGCTGCAAGAGCATGCCAAGGAACATAATACTGATCTCTCGATCCTAGTGGTTGAGGTACATATCGATCCAGAAATTGCAAAGCAGCGGGTGACGCATCGGAAGCATGCAGGCGGGCATGGCCCAAGCGATACTACCTTCGATCGCTTTGTGAGTGATTTTATCAGCTTCGCTGGCCATGGCTACAAAGTCTTAGAGGTTGAGGGTGATGCGCCCGTGTACCAATCAGTGCAAGCAATCGAGCGCGCGTTGGGACTAGATAGAAAGTAGCTGAGGTCTTTTTAGGCTTCACTGCGTGAGGGGCCAGAAGACGGTGGTAACCGAGGTAAAGAACTACAGCAAGGCTGATTGATACTGTTAGGAAGGTTGCTTTGCTATTTTCGGCAACAAAACTGCGGCCGATACTGTACAGCAGGCTAAAAAGCCCGCCCAACATCACACCATCAGAGATCGCCTTGATTTTAGTTTCTAGCAAAATGCTAGCAACCAAAAATAGTACAGCCGCTACTAGGACAATCATAGAAACATTGCGGCTATATGGTTTTTGCTTTTCTTGGTAGGCTTCCATATTTTTATCGAAGTCTCGCTGGGCTTTTTCTTGCTCTACCGTCATAACTTTACCATAGCTATTTAGTTCGGTAGGGAACTTTGGTGCAGGAGGTCCAGGATAGAATGCACTAATGCCAACTCCAACAAATATTGCCAACAACACCCCAACAAACAGAGTATAGATAAGCTGCAGTAATTTTGAGCTTTCTATCATCATTGCCTCCTTGCTTATACTTTTATTATACGCCGCTGTTACAATAAGCTAATGAAAAGTACTTTGGCATTTATTGCCGCGCTGGTTGCATTTGGGGGCAACATTCCATATTTACGCGATGCGTTTGCTAAGCGGGTCAGGCCTCATCCGTACACCTGGTTTGTTTGGACGGTTGTGTCGGGCATAACGTTAGCTGGGCAGATAGCAAAAGGTGCGGGTGTCGGCGCTTTGCCCACTGCAGTAGCAGAACTATTTACGATTGCTATTTTTATCCACTCACTTCGCTATGGATTTAAGCACGTCATAAAGTCAGATAATTATTACTTAGCAGCAGCACTACTGGGATTGATCCCATGGCTTCTAACCAAAGACCCAACATGGTCTGTAGTGATTGCGGTTGGTATAGACCTCATAGCATTTACCCCCACAATTCGCAAAACGTATCGTCGGCCGGCAACAGAGACGCCTGCATTGTATGGCGCAAATGTGCTCCGTCATGTCCTGACATTATTTTCTTTGCAGTCATACAACGTGGCTACCACGTTGCACTCTATCGCAATGATAGTGACCAACAGCATTATGACTGGCATCATTGTCGGTAAAAAATCTAATAACTAATTACTACTAGAAGGCCTTTAAAATGGCGGCAGCTGCAAGTAGGCAGGCCAACGAACCACCGGCCATGATGGCAGACTTGGTCACGAACCATTTTTTATCGGTGCCTCCAAAAATAACCGCTGCTATTTGGGCCGGTACCACAAAACCTACCCATACCATAGCTGCCAAGGTGTATGCGGAGTAGTCCGGCAATAGGATTATAAACTTTGCCAAGACAAGGGCGGTTAGCAGGGTGATGATAAACTGAGTGACCAT
>CAYUBG010000019.1:3228-6591 GCA_964442995.1 uncultured Candidatus Saccharibacteria bacterium
CGAGCCTCGGCTTGTTCTTTTTTGCTCATTTTTGCAAAACCGTGTATCTTACCCCAGAGATTACCAAAGATTGGCATGTACCAAATTGCTCCTATTGCAAAATCTGCAATCGAAGCTACTAAGACTGCGGTGTAATTTATGCTCATACTAACTCTCCCTTAATTATGCCAAACATTATACGCCTTTTGATGCCGGTAAGCCGCTTTTGTTTATGACTCGCAATCGTGGCAATATAGTCGGATGCCACATGAACATCCATCACATGAATCTCATCATGAAGAAACTGCTGGCATAAAAAGGCACATACATGGTATCTCCTTGGCGAATCTGGTTATTGGTTGTGGCGAGATTGTTGGTGGTGCGCTAACTGGGAGTGCTACGCTATCTATGGCCGGAGCGCACGATCTAGCGGATAGTGGGCTTTATCATCTCAAGGCTCGGGCGGCTGGGGAGGCTGACCCTGCAAAACGTCGACGCATGCGACGTTTAGGCGCATCGGCACTAATAGCAATCACTTCTATGTTTGGCATCGGTGAACTCGTGCATCATGTGGTGTCCGACGAAAAGCCAGAAGATTCTTCGTTAATTGCAGGAGTTGCATCTGCCACTGCCAATATTGTTGCAGCAGCCACATTGCACAAACACAAAAATCACGAACATGCCCACGATACACGTATGCATGTGCTCAAGGTAGATTTACCGGCTGCGTTGGTAACGCTCGTCGCTGTGCCGGCGGCAACACGCTTTCCTGAGGTGGATGTATTGGGGACGTTTACCATCATGGGCTTGGCGGCCCAAACTGGAATCGATACTCTAAGAGACACTGCAGCCGAGGATCACAGCCACGATTAGCCTAGGGCGTCTAGTAGTGTTAACTCATCTTCTATGCCAACCACTCCCATATTGAGTATGTGTGTGCTTAGTCTGTCGTATTTTCGCTCGGCAATAAGGCCGCATACATCGCTTATGCTTATTTCTCCACCGTCAAAATATTCAGTATATTCTGCGGGTGAATTGACCGCTCTTTGTCTGACATAAGTTTCTACTAGTTCTAGGTAATTACTGTCTATGTTGCCAAGCATTTCGTATCTTCGTAGCCTCTCGGTGTCGTCGCAATAACCAATTCCACCGGGCATGGTTTCGCCAACCATATCGCGCAGCACAATGTCCCTGAACGAGTCCTGGTCGTTTAGGGGCTCTGTATGGTTCCAGATTGCATAAAACAAATCAAAACGGACATCTGGATGCACCATCTCGGGTGCCCAATCACGGATGTCGATAAGCTCTATATACGCAGCAAGCGGTTTATCGTCTTGTAGCATCTCAAATATCTTTTTCACGGATATGCGGTCGGATTCTAGTCGGTGTTGTGGCACGACTCTGCGTGTTTCATTGGCCCAAGTAGACAGAAGCTGAAACTTTTGCGCGCTTTGTACGGTTAGTGCCCCGTCTTGCTCGGAGTCAGCCTCTATGGCGGCATGTTCGTATTGGCCAATTAGCGTCCAAAGCACCACTAACCTTGCCATAGGGTCACTAATTCTTTCGACAGATTTTGAGGGTCGGTCTAGGCGTGGGTCAATTTCTGCCAAACCAAGATTTGGCAGGCCACCATCTTGTCGTAGTGGGTTGTTAGAGTCTGACATAAAAAATTATAATACAATTTTTAGATAAAAATTACAATATTATTGCTTAACATCAAAGCGGTACTGTGCCAGTAGATTTGAACCAACTCCCATAACTTCAAGAAGCGCGCCTGGATAGTTTCCGGTTAAAATATCATACGCAAACCATAGCGGGGGTGCGGTTAATGAAAGCCGGCGTATCAGGGTAGTTTTTCCAGTCCAGAATCGAATGGTGTACAGCATGGAACCGCCCATTGCTAACAGGCTTTTTGCTCCTCCCCATGTAGCAATCGTAGCTAAACCTATAATGCAAATGATTAATAATAAAAACCAGAGGTTCTTCTTGTTGGGTTCAACAAAAATAAAGGCTAGATTAGCAGCCACACCTATAGCCACAATGATGGCACCAGTCGGTGCGTGTAGTTCAATAAATGTGAATATCCAGAATATGCCACCGAATATATCTAGAATAAGCATGGTTCGTCGGCTGTTGAACTGGTACATAAGCAACGAAAATATTACTGCTATAATCCCTGTAATTTGAGCAATAACAAAAGGACGCATCCAATAATAATATCAAACAAAAAACTCCTCATTCCGGGAAGTTAAAGTGCATATTGGAGATCCGTTTTGCAATAGATAGCAAAGACTATTGGACGGCTAGAATCCGAATCTGCTTGAAGTTTTTACCGTCAAGACCTTGGATCTCGGTGCTTTCAAGCTCATATTTTGTTTTTGCAAGCTGGCCCTGCGACAGGATGACCTGGCTGTAACTTTCTTTATTGGGTTGCAACGCACCTACGCCAATCCAGAATTTCATGATTGAACTTTTTGTAGTACCCACCGATATGGTAGTACCCGATGGCAGGGGTTGGGTGAAGACCATTATTTTTTCAGGTCGACCCTTATGGTAGCCAGGTTCTGCTTTGGTCGGCATGTATGCATTGTGCAAGTGAAATACTTTTTCTCGCCATTTAGGATCTTTGAGCTGCTCGGTTGTTGGCTTAGCATTGAGTTCGACCATTGTCCTCTGGGCATCGTTTAATACAGGTAAACCACCCGGCGTTGTAGCTGTAAGCTTCTCTAGATTACCCTGGAGAGAATTATTAAAAGCTTCTTCCGACGGGAACTGACTGCCAACAGTAGTAATGGTCATTTTCAGATTCACTGGCTGATATGGCTTCAAGAAATCCATAAGTTTCTGATAGCTTTCAATGTAGGCATGGATATCGGCCATCGGAATATTATTAAGGCGATTTACTATGTAGTCATCAACAAAGAAGTCGAACCACACTCCCGGTTCATAAAGTTCACATATTGGTTTCACCCAATTTGTGTAATACATCAGAGAGAATAGCTCAGCCCAATCAACCTCAGGTGCTTCTTCTAAACGCCAAAGCTTATATGCGCCATGAAGGAATGTCAGGTTAATCGGCTCATTCTTCTCGACATTCAGTTTAATTGCGTTTCGTGCGCTTTGCCGTAACTCTTCATTGGCGGTGTACTTACGAAACTTCTTGGACATTAAGGCTTTGAAGATTGCGTCGATCAGTTCGTCAGGATTTTTTGGTTTCTCTAAATCAGTAGGCTGCCTGAGTTCTTCAAGTTTGTTTTGGATGTAGTCTTGTGCGGTCATAATGTTTTGGAGATGCGAGGTAGACACTAACCTACCGTATTTAGCCTTGCGAGCTACCACCTGTTCTCGGTCATCGCATCGGAATAAGTGTAACAAAAAAACAGA
>CAYUBG010000019.1:6601-7819 GCA_964442995.1 uncultured Candidatus Saccharibacteria bacterium
CCCTCGACACGCGGCTTAAGAGGCCGCTGCTCTAACCAGCTGAGCTACTGGCCCACAGTTGGTATAAAAACAACTCGGCTATAGTAGCATAGTACCTCTGTTAACTCAATACTCTTGACTAGACTGAACGTGTCGCAGGAAAAGCTCATCAAATACTGGCCGACATTTTTTGTACTTGTTTGCACGATCTTGCTCGTCCGGGGTTAGCCGGGCAAGCTGTTCTTGGTCGTCTAGACTATCCAAAAAATCTAGTACCGGCAATGGATTCTTGTTAAGTTCCGTAACGGCCCGACCATAGATTTCGAGTACTAGCCTGGACATATCTAGTTGATCTTCGGTGTAGTGCACCATATCTGCCGTCATTCGGTCGAACAGTTCTAACTCTTGTGGGAAGAAATCGGTTTTTTGCATAGTCACGGATAGCAACTTTAAAACCAAAATACAAAATAGTCAATATCTCAAACTGGCATAGTCGTCAAAAAGCACGTAGAATAGATGTTATGGCAATTGAGCGGATTGTAAGTACGGGGAGCCAAGCGGATGACCCCAAAGAGGATGAATTAGAGCAAACACTACGGCCACGTGATTTTGCGAATTACATCGGCCAAGAGCGTTTAAAAAAGAACTTACAACTGGCTATTGCGGCCGCCAAAAAACGCGGCGAACCATTGGACCACGTGCTACTGTATGGCCCTCCAGGCCTCGGCAAGACTACCATGGCCAGTGTTATCGCCAACGAAATGGGTGCCCAGATACGGATCACTAGTGGTCCAGCCATAGAGCGTGCCGGCGATCTGGCTAGCTTACTGACAAATTTAAAGGATGGCGACATATTATTCATCGATGAGATTCATCGCTTGCACCGCACCGTAGAAGAAGTTCTGTATAGTGCGATGGAAGATTTTCGCCTCGACATCATGCTGGGCAAGGGGCCGAGCGCTCGCAGTCTGAGACTAGATTTGCCTAAGTTCACCATCATTGGCGCAACTACCCGCACTGGGGCATTGGCTGCGCCGCTGCGTGATCGGTTTGGTATGATACATCGATTGGAGTTTTATACGCCAGAAGAAATCGCAAAGGTTATTACGCGAGCAGCAAAAATACTAGATATTCATATCGAGCCAAACGCAGCCAAAGAGTTGGCGACACGGGCACGGTTGACGCCTCGAATTGCTAATCGCCTGTTGCGGCGCGTACGTGATTTCGCCGATGTGAATG
>CAYUBG010000019.1:7829-12423 GCA_964442995.1 uncultured Candidatus Saccharibacteria bacterium
ATGGAATCATCGATACTGTTATCTCGACTCGTGCTTTGCAGCTGTTAGAGATTGATGAACTTGGTTTGGACCCGGGTGATCGTATGCTGCTTAATGCAATCATCGAAAGCTATCGTGGAGGACCTGTTGGAGTAGAAACCTTGGCGGCACTTACAGCCGAAGAGCGTAGTACAATCGAAGACTTTTATGAACCATACCTTATGCAAATCGGATTGTTAGAGCGTACACCGCGTGGCCGGAAAGTAACACACAAAGCTTACTCGCACCTTGGCAAACAGATTCCCATGCAAACAGACCAGGCAAGCCTGCTATAATAACGACAATGCAACCACAACAGCAAGCACCACCGGATCGGCCAACGATGGAGAAGGTGGATAATGATGAAGTCCATATAGCTACCGTTTATCGTCATCCGTTCGGTATCATGATTATCTACGTTCAGGTATTTTTTGGGCTGTCAGCTGCTGCGGGTCTGTTATTTTGGCTGCTACCATCGGCTGGAATAGTAAATACCGAAGAGAACCCCCAGGTACTCACCTGGCTGGGGGTTGGTATCTTGTTTATTGCTGCAATCATGGTTTTGATTCTGCTGGTTGCGACGGTAATATACCGACGAAACAAATTAGTAATCACAAGCAAATCGATTACACAGATTGCACAGATCGGCTTATTCAATCGGCGCGTCTCGCAGCTTGCAATCTCTAATCTAGAGGACGCTACGGCTATCAAAAAAGGGATCTTCCAGACTTTTTTGGACTATGGGACACTCAACGTCGAGACAGCCGGTGAGCAAAATAATTTTCATTTTATGTACTGTCCGCAGCCAGACAAATATGCCAAATATATTCTTGAGGCTCGTGAAAAATTTGTCGAAAAATACGAATACGACATGACTCAAGCCAACGCACGGCGATACCAGCAGCAAGCATACGAACAAGCGTATCCACCTGCTCAATACCCTAATCAGCCCTACGCGCCGCAACCCCAGTATCAAACGCCAATGCCGCCGCAGCCCTACGCGCCGCAACCCCAAACACAACAACCGCAATCGAATGAGTATTATGCTGCACCGTCCCAGCAGCCTCCGGGCGGAATGGATCTGCCTACTCCTGGAACGGATTATCGCGAGCAGCCTTAAAGAGGCTTTGCACATCAGTATTGTTGTCTTGTAGATTCTGTAGTTTATCTACGATTGACTGGTCTACCTTTGGTCGTTTGATTGTTTGTAATTTTTCGGTAACGGCATCGTCGGTGGGTTCGCGTTGATTGAGGTTATTGATATGTAGTATCAGTGCAACATATAGCACTGCTGCACACAAGAAAACAATAATCATGGCATGCTTTTTACCCCACTTTAGTAGGCGCTTTACCATTTGTAGTATGTTGTTGATAGGTAGTTTTTTCATGGGCGTATGTATGCGTTAAGTATAAGGCTAAAGGTAAGTAGGCGGCGATCTTTTGCATTTGGCTGCACGGTAACGTTTGTGACTTGCGCGGTTCGTCGGTTGGTCTCTAGCTTGCCCAGAAATTCGATAAGTTTATCGTATGTGATTGGTGCGGCCGTATCTTGCTGGACGGTTATTTCCATAACGTATACACCAGGGATGCCGCTTACCGGAGTCACCTGTGTCACATTTGTTGGCGTTTTTTGCGCGCCTGGAGTAGCGGTATTTTTTTGCCCTAGACTACTTGCGGGAAAACTAATGCCGCTAAGTTTAATCCCCGAGCTACTTGCTAACGACGAAATGTCTCGTACGGCTTTGGCTTGGTCTTTATCCTGTGGTACTACCTTACGGGCAATTTGATCTAGCGGTGAGTATTTTTCGATTGCTTTTTTTGCCTGAATGAGTGATGTTTGCTGTTCTTCAAGCACGCGGTTTTGCAGCTTTAATTCTACTAGTGAGTTAGATTGTTTTGTAAGAATTTGCACACTACCAAATAATGCAGCGAATACCCCAAGCAGCAGCAGGGCAGTACTGGCAAGCATGCCAAAAAAGAGTTTCTTGCTAGTCATGATTTGACTCCGTTTGGACTAATGAATAAAAAGCCATTATTTGTGCCAAAGCGGGCTCGGATGGTGACAGTGCAGGGGTAGCGCGGGTCTGTATTGCCACTGGTGCACGTTATGTTTAGGATGTCGGCTTTATCAAAAATCTTATTTGCAGGGTCGGAAAGATTAATTTGAATTTGGCTCCCGGTATTGTAGTCTGATGCTACTGCAGTCAAATCTATACCACCCTCAGTCTTGCCGATCTTTAGGTCGCTTAGTGCAGTGTTCGGTGGCATGGCAGCGCCGATCTGTTTGATGAGTTTACTAAATAACACTTCACGAGACAGTACTTGCGTGGTTAGTTTAAGGTTATTGCTGATGTCTTCTGCTTGTTTCTGAACGGTCTCGAGCTTTTGATTTTTGATCTCTTCTTGAGCTGTTTTGATCTGCTTATTGTAGAGTGACTTGGATTGATTCATATAAAATAGCCCGGCAACGGTAATCAGTGCCATTCCCACAATAACCAACAAAAGAAGCACGCAAAATTTTAGTAACGTGGCGTTTTTGCGAGCATAGGCAATGTCGGATTTTATCTCGGCCGGCAATAAATTAATCATGCGAATACCTCTGTCGGCAATGCATTTGCCAAACCTGCGGCAGTTATGTATGCCGCTCGCTCTGCAGAAGATAGTACAGGGATATGGGGGGCGTAGCGAAAGTGTTGCCAAGGGTCAGAAGAGCGTACTGGCAGACGTAAGCCTTCTGTCATGCGATCGCTGAGGCCGGGAAGGTTTGCACCGCTCCCCATGAGTACGATTTGGTTGATCTTGTGTGAGCTATCGTAGCGTTCTTCGTAATAACGAATCATACGACGTACTTCCTTGAGTAGTTGATCTACCAGAGGCTCGACCGCTTGTGCAATCTCATGCTGCTTACGACTAACATTCAGCCCGTAGCGGGTTTTGATGACATGAGCTTCTTCTTTTGTGACGCCAAGCTGATCCGAGATCCGTGCGGTAAAATTATCACCACCTCCACCCACGGTGCCAGTGGCGATGATTGTCTTATCGACAATCGTGATATCTGCTGACGAAGGGCCGAAGTCAATCAACACACTTGGCATATTGCCAAAGTGAGTAGCCAAAAATAAACGTGCTGCGGCATCTATGGTGGTTTCGATCAAGACTGGCTGCAGATTGACTATCTCTAGCAGCTCGGTGTACGAATCGATTATCTTTTTGGGCGCTGCTACGGCAAATAATTCGATCCCATCATCATTGGACTGTATCTCGGTGTAGTCAAGATATAGACTTTCGAGTGCCACAGGAATGTATTGTTCAGCTTCAAGGCGTACGGCATCTTCTACGTCTTTTGGTTCGAGTTTGGGTAGCTTGATAGCACGGCTATACGTACGTGCAGCGGGCAGGCCAATCGCAACGCGCTTTGTGTCAATGGAGCCCCGTACATTCGTATCGAACAGATCATGTATCGCTCGGGCAATCAGTTCTGGCTGTTCAACAACCCCATCAATAATTGCTTTAGGGTCAAAAGGCATACTGCCATAGCCTGTTATTACGCGGTCTTTACCGTTTTGTTCAATTTGCATAACACGAATAGTGTCAGGCCCAATATCGAGCCCAAAGAGTGGTTTGTCGCGGAAGAAATTTGTACTTTTCATTACGAACGCTTGCCCATCAAAGCGATACTGCTTTGATGCTAGTATAACAGATACACTGGTCAATCATGGCTTTGTTAGTACCTCACGCCAAGATAAGATTGCATAACTACTAGTTATCGGAAAACTCGGCGGCGGAGCATATAGGAGATTATAGTCATATTGAGTGTTGTTGTGTTCGATCCCAGAAATATATCCGTTTGATGCGTCGTATACCGCGTCACCGCATGCACCTCCTAATTGCCACGTCCATGTCCATTGCTGGCGAGTAGCGACTGATCCATAAAAGTTAAATTGTTGATTGTTATTTACCCAGCCACGGGTACATCGATTACTGCTTGAACGATAAGTTGCAGGATACTGTATGTTCCCTGATTGGGCAATCATTGCAGCATCAATCTCGAATGTAAATGATCCGCTAGATGGTGGTGCATACGGTGCAATAATAATGTCACCCTCTGCAACGAGACCAAGCGCATCGTTACCATTCTTTGTGCCGTATATAATATCGTCGGCAATGACGATATTGGCATTGCTATTAGTCGCCAATCTTCCAGCTGCGACGGTAACTCGCCCGCTAAATGTCGGATTGCTACGAACCCAGACATTATCTTCCGAAAAGATAACCCCCGAGCTAGGAATCGCTATACCAGTAGCAACGTTCGTCGTGGAAAGGGCGCTCGAATAGCTGCTTCTTGTGTCGGCTTCGGAAGTCACACGTTGCAAATCGTATGTACCATTACTATTCAGCTGAATAAGATACCCACGGCTAATACTAAACCCAGTAGTAGAAGTTTGCGGAAGATAGGCTGCTGTCCTTGTGTTTGGAACCTGTGAGCAGGCATTACTATTGTTTGCCAATGCGCTAGTTGCAGGGTCGTTAGCGAAAGCAGTCTTTTTCATGGTGCATAGGCTACCGGACACAGAGT
>CAYUBG010000020.1:0-628 GCA_964442995.1 uncultured Candidatus Saccharibacteria bacterium
CGCAAGCGGTGGCGCCCTGTTGGCAGTACTTATGATCATTGCATTGCTGGTTATTTATATGCTCAATCGGTAGAGTTTGGTAAAATATAAGGGAGTAAAGGAAACTGTATGTTTAAGCTAGACGATAACTTACTACAAGAACTCGGTTTGGGCACACTACCTGCCACAGAAAAGAACCGCATGTTGAGTCATATATACGAGACACTTGAAATGCGTGTTGGTATGAAGCTCGCGCAAAAGATGACCAATGAACAATTGGACGAGTTTGAGGCATTTATCGATCGTAATGACGAGGCGGGTGCGCTCAAATGGTTGGAAACAAATTTCCCTGACTATAAGCAAGTTGTAGCTGATGAGCTAGAAGCACTCAAGTCAGAGATCAAGACGGCGGCTCCGCAGATTATTGCCGCATCTCAGCAAACTCCAGAACAACCAGCTGCTTAAATTCGGCTACCGTACCCAAGCAAAAATGCAGAAATACTCATCTCTGATTTGCCGGATGGTTTGAGACTATCAATGCTAAGCCCATTTTCAGAAGTGACAAACGTAAGCCGATTGTTCGTGCGAACTATCTCTCCGGGCTTGCCAGATGCAGAAACAACATGGGCTCGGGTAATGGTAACATCTT
>CAYUBG010000020.1:638-2021 GCA_964442995.1 uncultured Candidatus Saccharibacteria bacterium
CCCTGGCCAACCTAGAAATGCTCTGATCTCGCGCTCTAGTTGTACGGCGGGTTTTTGCCAATCTAGTACACTGTTTTCCTTAGTGAGTTTCTGCGAGTAGGTGGCACGATCTGGGTGCGGCTGTTTATGCGGTTTTAATGTTCCGCTGACAATTTTTGGTAAAATTTCTGCAATGAGTTCAGCGCCAACTTTCTGCAGAAGGGCTGTCAGGTCGTTTTTGGCCTCTTGACCCGAAAGGTGGATAGTTTTTTGGGTGTAGATTGGTCCTTCGTCCATCCCTGCCGTAAGCTGCATAATCGATACACCTGTTTTAGTAGCACCATCGAGTATGGCCTGTTCAATTGGTGTTGGTCCACGATAAGCGGGTAACAGTGAAGGGTGGACATTGATAATACCTAATGGGAACTCATCTAGGATTCTTTGAGGAATTATTTGTCCATAAGCTGCAAGAACTGCAATTTGCGCAGTGTGCGGTTCTAAATCCTGTAACTTACCAGTGACAACTTTTTCTATACCAAAACCAGTGTTCAGTACGGCTTGCTGAATGATAGGCTCGGCCGTAGGAATGCCCGTTGCGAGCTTTTCGTTACCAAAGAATACGACTGTGTTTGATATCTTTTTCATAGTCCAATGGCTCCAGCTGACCATCCTTTGTTAGTTCAAAAAATGCTTCCGGATCTTCCTTTATACGGTCAACAAAAACAATACCGTTTGTATGATCAACCTCATGTTGTAGAACTCGTGCTAGGAAGCCTTCTGCTTTATAGCGCATTTCCTTACCATTGATATCGAGCGCTTTTACTCGAACTTTTTCGTAACGGGGAACATAGCCATAGATGTGTTTTATGCTTAAGCAGCCTTCGTAGTCACGCATTATTTTTCCTTCGTATTTAACAATCTCAGGATTAATGAGTGCCGAGTAAACTGCGTTAGTTTTGTGATCAAAATCGTCACGTACGATTACAACTCGGTACAGTTCGTCAATTTGTACTGCTGCAAGTGCGACGGTTACCTCATGGGGTCGGCTTGCATCCCAATCTTTAACGGCTGACTCCATGTCGTCAACGAGCTGCTGTATGCGTTCGGTAATAACACCTACTTTTTTAGATCTTTGTCGCAAATGCTCATGAGGCAGCGTTATGATATCGTCTTTTGTCTTCGACATAGTTGCTAGTATAACAGATAGGGTGTTTGCCTAGAGCAGATTTATTGGATCTAAATCATACCGCCAGTTTGCCGGCAGGTCGTTGATGATTCTGGTTAATGTTGGTCGTTGTTTTGATTTAATAATTAGCTGCCAGCTATACCAACTATTTGATTTTGCGATAAAACTTGGCGCTGGGCCCAGTATTTGGACTGTAGGGAACTTTTGTCGGATATCTT
>CAYUBG010000020.1:2031-9364 GCA_964442995.1 uncultured Candidatus Saccharibacteria bacterium
CGAGCTGCCTTGCAGATTTCTCGGCTGTGGACAAAACTTTTCTTCGGCAAATTAACTTTAGCGTAAAACAAAAAGGAGGGAAATTATATTGCTTTCTTTCGCTAATTTGTTGTGAATAAAACTGATCCCAATTTTTACTCACTGCACTATTTATCGCGCCATCACCACTGTTGAATGTTTGTATAACAACATTACTTGCTCTGTGTCCCCGGTCAACACGTCCTATAACCTGAGTAAGTAGCTGGAACGTTTGTTCTTCTGCAGTGTAATCCGGAAAGTTTAGGCTAGTATCTGCAGACAGTACACCAACCAAACCGAGTTTAGGGAAGTCATGGCCCTTAATTAACATTTGTGTTCCTACTAGTATCTGTACCTCCCCATTCTTGATTTGTGAATATCGGGAGTCAAGATCTTCTGTTTTTGCATTATCAGTATCAAATCTCGCTACATTTGCTTCTGGAAACAGTTTTTGTATGTCGACTAAAAGGGCTTTTGTGCCTGCGCTTTTGTAAAGTATGTCGGTCTGTTTGCATACGGGGCATGATGTGACGATCTGTTGGTGGTGGCCACATGTATGACATTGCATTTGGTGTGTATCTGCATGATAGGTCAGTGGGAGGTCACATTTTGGACATGACGCTTGCCACCCACATGATTGGCAGGATACTAGTCGGGCTGTGCCTCTGCGATTAAGGAATAACAATGATTGCTCGCCGCGTACTAAGGCTTGGCTAATTGCATCAATGATTTGGTTTGAAATTATTTTGCTTTTTGTGAAGTTAGACCTGTCTGTTTGATCAACAATCTGTATGCGTTTTTCATGCTGACTACCAGCAGCCAGTTGCTGCATCCGTAGTATGGGGATCTTTTTTTGTTTTGCGTAGTAATACTCAGTTATTGATGGGGTAGCGGATCCAAAGATGATTTTTCCATCGTGAATTTGTGCGAGTCGTGCTGCTACACGTAGGGCATGGTAGTGAGGCGCTTGATCTTGTTTATACGCTGCATCGTGCGACTCGTCCACAATGACTAGCCCAACATTTTTCATAGGTACGAATAGTGCAGAGCGCGGTCCGATAACAACGACAGGTGTCTTTGCGTAAAGTACTTCAAGCCAACTGTTTCGACGCTGGGCATTCGTTTGTTTAGAATGAAAGACAATAACACGAGTATTGACCGCTCCTTTGATGACTTGTTCAAGCGGCGATGTGAGTCCAATTTCTGGCGTTAGTACAAGACAACTGCGGTTATCGTTGAGCGCTTTACGTATAAGTTCTATATAAACCCTTGTTTTCCCGGTACCTGTATCGCCGTGTAATAACCAGCTCTGCTGCAGAGGTGAGGATTCTATTGTATGTAGTACAACTTGTTGATCTTTCGTAAGAGCCGGCTCTAATAAGCTCTCTGTGGGAGCGGTCGGTGTGATTGGATTATCTTTCGGAGCAGCTTCTTTCTTTAGGATTGCGGGCGGCAAAAAGAGGCCGGTTGTTATACCTTGTGGTGCTGGATAGTAGTCAAATAACCACCGGAGTAGCATAAGCATCTCATGAGGCAGGGGCTGTGATATGTTCACTGACAGAACTGACTCTGTTTTAAATGATGGCTTTATTGTTTTGCGTACAACAATGGCGAGAGTCGGCCTTCGTCGCAGCGCTACGGTAATGATTGCACCAAGAAGTATAGGCTCGCTGCTTTGGTAGGTAAGCGGGCCGTTCCCATGATAGGATTGACTACTGACATGAACTTCATAGTAGTGCATCGTAGACCTAGTATATGCCGAATATTACATAATGTATTGAAAAGTGTTGAAAAATATCTGATATGCCGCTATACTCGTGTTACGTTGTTCTAATAACAATAAACGCTTATGTTGGATGTATTCATAACTTCAAGAGTTCGACGAAAAATCATTGTGGTCTATGCTAAGTACCCCGATTTTAAGACGCATGTTCGTGGGCTAGCTAAACTGATTCGAGAAGATGCCGGTAATATTCAGCGAGAACTGAAGCGACTCGAAAAGATTGGTTTTTTGATTTCAGAAAAACAAGGTAATACCAAAATTTACCATACTAACAAGCACTTTGCGATTTTTAAAGAACTACAAAGTATTGTCTTAAAGTCGCAACGTCTTAATCAGAAAAAAACTTCTGGCACCCAGACACCATAGATCTAGTACCAATTGACAGCTAGATACTTGCGAAATTATCCCTGTTATCGTATACTGTCCTTTATGATTCAAGTAAACCGTAAAGACGCAAAGGAATCATTCGAGAACCTACTGCGTCGATTCAACCGCAAAGTCCAGCAGTCTGGCGTTATGGCAACAGTGAAACAGGCGCAACATTTTGAAAAGCCTATTAGCAAGATTGAACGTCGCAAGAAAGCCATCGTGCGTCGTGAGCGAAAAGCAATCAAGATGAAGAAAATGAAGCTTGGTCAGCGATAGGCTGTGAGTTTTTTTCAAATATGGCCTCCGCTTTTGCGGGGGTCATGTTATGTTGGACGTGAGAAATAATTACTTCTTTGATACACTGATGGGGAATATGATAACCACAAAGCAACAGATTGAAACAGATCTCAAGCAAGCAATGTTGGTGGGCGATAAGACACTCGTAACAACTTTGCGAGGCTTAAAAAGCGCTATACTGTATGCAGAAGTTGCTTTAGGCAACCGGGATGCAGGACTTGATGAGCAAGCGGTAATTGTCTTGCTTCAAAAGGAGGCAAAAAAACGCCAAGAAAGTGCAGATCTTTATGAAAAGGGTGAATCATTTGATCGTCGAGATGCCGAGCTTGCAGAGAAGCAGGTGATCGAAAAATATCTGCCCGCCCAACTAACAGAAGCAGAAGTTATAGACATTGTTGAAGAGGTGATTAAAGAATTAAAGGCTAACTCCATACAGCAGATGGGACAGGTTATGTCGGCTGCAAAGAATCGTTTAGGTCCTACAGCAGACGGAAGTCTAGTCGCACGAATTGTTAAGGAAAGGTTATCGCAATGATAGTTTTGATGGGTGTTGCTGGTGCCGGTAAGAGTATGCAGGGTAGATTACTGGCGGATGAAAAGGGTTTTGCCTGGATATCGACAGGTGAGATACTACGCGTACTCGTCACTGGCAAGCGACGACAAGAAATGCTACAAGGTAAATTGCTGAGCGATGGCGAGATGATTAGATTGATTGATAAAGTACTCGATTTAATTAATCTGCAAGAAGAGTTTATCCTTGATGGTTTTCCGAGGACGACAAAACAAGCAGACTGGCTTATAGATCAGACGCATATGGAGCGATTTACAATTAGTGCTGTTATCCATCTGACCGCATCTGAAGAAGTCGTCTTGGAACGTCTTAAAAAACGTGGACGACAAGACGATACAGAAGAAGCCATTAAAAAGCGATTTGACGAATACCGTGCAGTGACAGTGCCAATACTTGAGCATTTTAGGGAAAACGGGGTTCGGGTAATAGACATAGATGCAGCTCAGTCGCCGGATACCGTTCACGGCGAAATACTAAGTCACTTGCAGGGTTAAATGTACACAAAAGTAAAAACTCATGCAGAAATTGCCGCTATGCGTAGCAGTGGTAGGATGTTGGCAACAGTGCTTGATGTGCTGAAACAAGCGCTTGAACCTGGCATGACAACGAAGTTCCTTGCTGATATTGCGGCATCTGAGCTGCGCAAACTAGGTGGTGAACCAGCGTTTCTGGGATACCATGGCTTCCCTGACGTTATATGCATATCGTTAAATGATGAGGTGGTACATGGGATCCCAAATGCAAATAAAATTGTTCAGTCGGGTGATCTTGTAAGTCTTGATTTTGGCGTTAAATACGGCGGTATGATAACTGATAGTGCAATTACTGTTGTAGCAGGAACATCAAATGATAATAAAATTCAGGCTCTAATTCAGTGTACTGAACAGGCGATGCTTGAGGGGATTGAGCAGCTTGAACAGGGTGTACGTGTAGGAACAATAGCAAATGCCATTCAAAAGAAGTTAGAAAAACAACATTATGGTATCGTAAGAGATCTTGTTGGCCATGGGGTTGGTCACCATTTGCATGAAGAGCCAAATATTCCTAACTTTGGTCGTACAGGCACAGGGGATGTTTTGGAAGCTGGAATGACCATTGCCATAGAGCCCATGGCTACATTGGGCGGTCATCGTGTGGTTCTTGACCCGGATGGTTGGACAATCCGAACTGCAGATGGATCGCTGTCGGCGCACTTTGAACACACTATTTTGATAACTGAATCAGGCTATGAGATTCTCACCACGCTTTAGTAGACTTGTCGCAGTATAGCGCAAGCGTTATACTGGCGTCATGCGCGATCAAGCACCTAATCATTTTTTTGGACTCGATATTGGTACAAGCGCCGTCCGTTGCATCGTAGGGATGCTCGAGCCGGGAAACGACCAAGACGTTCTGTCTGTAATTGGCTATGGTAGTGCACCAAACGTCGGCATGCGCAAAGGAGCGGTTGTTCATATAGATGATGTTGCCAGAGCAATTGAGGCCGCTGTGACCGATGCTGAGCGGTTATCTGGCGTCAGGGTGCTAGATGCGACCGTTAATATAAACGGCTCACATGTCGCAGGTATAAATTCTAGGGGTGTTATTGCGATTAGTGCAGCAAATAGAGAGATTACTGACGAAGACCGACTTCGGGTAGAAGAAGCAGCAACGATCGTAAAATTACCACCGAACAGAGAGATCATCCAGGTTTTTGCTAAGAATTATCGGCTGGATGGGCAGGACAATATTAAAGATCCAGTTGGTATGCAGGGAGTACGTCTAGAGGTAGATACCCATATAGTTACGGCGTCTACGCCCAATCTTCGTGCCCTTGATTTGGTGCTAGAGAAATCTCACATTAGAGCCAATCATCATAGCGTATCTAGCCTTGCTGCTGCTGAAGCGGTTCTGACTCGTCAGCAGAAAGAGTCAGGTACTGTTTTGCTCGATATCGGAGCAGGGACAACAAATCTTGTTGTCCTGGAAGAAGGCGAGGTACAGCACGTCGCGGTATTGCCGATTGGAGGTATGAATATCACAAACGACCTCGCCATAGGGCTAAAGACCGATCTTGATGTCGCAGACTTAGTAAAGCTTGAGCACGGTGGTCTTGGTAAATATGCGAAGAAAGGCAAAGTTTCTGTGATCGTGAATAAAGTTCGCCATGAATTTGATGCAGAAGATGTCGAGATGATCGTGGAGGCAAGGGTTGAGGAATTGTTTGAGATTGTCGATAAAGAACTAAAAAAAATTCATCGATCACGCAAGTTGCCAGGTGGGGTTATGCTAGTCGGGGGAACTGCCAATTTGCCGGGAATAGCCGATTTTGCAAAGGATCGACTACAGCTTGCTGCACGAGTAGGGAAGCTTCAACCTCTGGCAGGTTTGATGGACACGATTCAAGACCCTGCTTACAGCAGTGCGGTTGGGCTGATGCTGCTTGATATGCTACTCATGCCTACGGCTGAACAACAAAATGGGCAGCCAAACAATAGTGTGGGCGGCCTACTTGAAGGATTGCTCAAAAAATTTAAGCGCTAAAGTTGACATGTGCCCGTGGCTGAACTAATTTGTAGTATTCATATTTTGGTTTGCATTGATTGCGAGTAAGTAGCGTGTGCAGTATACTAACTAGGTAACAAGAAACTAGTTCAAAGGACAATTACAAGATGCCTCAAGTCGCTCCAGCAATTGAAACATTCGCACGGATTAAAGTTATTGGTGTGGGAGGCGCTGGCGGTGCAGCTGTCAACCGAATGGTTGAGGCAGGTGTGGAAAATGTTGAATTTATAGCCGTAAACACTGACGCCCAGGCGCTTCATCATTCAAAGGCGCAGACAAAGATTCATATTGGTAGGGATGCAACAAGAGGATTAGGGGCAGGGGCTGACCCTATGGTCGGCAGGAAGGCTGCAGAAGAATCGATTGATGACATCAAAAAAGCTATCGAAGGCGCTGACATGGTGTTTGTCACTATCGGCGCTGGCGGTGGGACTGGTAGTGGTGCGGGTCACGTAGTGGCACATGCTGCAAAAGAAATGGGAATACTAGTCGTCGGATTTGCTACCAAACCATTTGCTTTTGAAGGAGAGAAGCGACGGAAGAATGCCGAAGAAGCAATCGAGAATTTACGAAGCGAGGTTGATACGCTAATTGTTATCCCTAACGATCGTTTACTGCAAACAATAGATCGTCAGACGCCGCTGATTGAAGCTTTCAAAGTTGCTGACGATGTCCTGCGGCAAGGCGTACAGGGTATATCTGATCTCATAACAGTACATGGATTAATTAACCTAGACTTTGCCGATGTAAAAACAGTAATGAAGAATGCTGGCTCGGCGCTTATGGGGATTGGCCGAGCAAGTGGTGATAACCGTGCAGTTGAAGCAGCACAACAGGCTATTGAATCGCCATTACTCGAGGTTTCTATCGACGGTGCACGAGGTATCCTGTTTAATGTCATTGGCGGTAACGATATCTCAATGCATGAGATTAATACTGCAGCAGAGACAATAACAGCTGCGGCAGACCCTGATGCAAATATCATCTTCGGTGCAACGATTAATCCCGAACTAGAAGGTGAGATCATTATAACGGTAGTCGCAACAGGATTTGATGCAGCATATTTTGCCAACCGAAACGCTCAGGTTTCGCCTGTTGCTTCAACGGTTAGTGACGTTGCTAACGATGAAGCTATTAAATCAGACGATGATGTTACTGATATAAACATGGACTTAAACTCTGCAGATGCAACCAGCGCTGATGAATTTCATAAGGAAGCTGGCCCTAATATCTGGGTGCTTGATCATGATAATAACGATACATCCGCGGATACTGAAGTGCAGTACCCGTTTGGTGGGCAAGATGAATCGGCAAGTACAGACGAAGAATTAGAGAAGCCATCATTTTTGCGACGCCTTAAGAAGCGTCGATCCGAGAAACAAGCTCACGACTCTGATCAAAAAGAAGAGTAAAGTGGCCTGCTACGTATTAAATAATACAGCAACAAAAAACTTGAAAAACACTATACATAGCGCTATGATTTTAAGCATAGACACTATATATAGCAGCGTGAATAGCTCACAGGTATATATGGATGAAGTACATTTCAGGTTAAACAAGGAGGTGCGATTGCATGAAGTGTAGTCAATGCCATATGTCCGATACAAAGGTTATCGAATCGCGCGATGTGGCGGATGGCGAGGCTGTTCGTCGTCGTAGGGTGTGTACGAAGTGCGCATATCGATTCACTACATATGAACGAGTTGAACGGCCACAGCTTATTGTCGTAAAAAATAACGGCGTACGAGAGC
>CAYUBG010000020.1:9374-12144 GCA_964442995.1 uncultured Candidatus Saccharibacteria bacterium
TCGTGAAAAACTACTTGCGGGGCTCTATAGGGCATGCGAGAAAACGCCAGTCACGAGTCTTCAGCTGGAGAAGTTGGTCGCAAATATTGAGCACGAACTATATGCCTGCGGAGACCCAGAGGTAGAATCGTCAAAGATCGGCAAGCTGGTAATGGATCATTTGGCAGATCTCGACGAGGTCGCTTATGTGCGTTTCGCAAGCGTGTATCGTCGTTTCAAAGACATTGCTGGATTTGAGAAAGAACTCTCGCAAATCAGGCAGCATAAGACCGGCAACGTTAAGGATTAGAGCCTTGACGGCTGCCCGTTGATTTTCACTAGACAAACCGGTGTATAATTACATACGCAAAGTCTACTGAAAAGTAGCGGGGAGCGAGGTAGCACTCTTGAGAGCAGAGTGCTATGGACTCTAAACAAAAATTTTTAACAAAACCTAACAAAGTGAGGGTAACACTATGGGGCAAACAACAATCCTGGGTAACAGGCGGCTGTTCACTCGGCCAAATACAAAGGGTTATGACGCAATAAAATGGGTCAAGCGTGATTCGATTATTGCGAATCCAATGACAGGAAAAAACGTTTTTGAGCAGAAGGGCGTTGAGTTTCCGGAAGACTGGTCATTAAATGCCATCAACATCGTGGCACAGAAGTATTTTACCGGTACACCAGGTACGGCAGAGCGTGAATCCTCACTAAAGCACTTGATAGATCGAGTTGTTGATACTGTTGCACGTCAGGGTATACAAGAGGGTTATTTCGAAACCGATGATGAAGCCGAAGACTTTAAAGAAGAACTGAAATACGTGCTTGCTACTCAGCGAGCAGCTTTTAACTCACCTGTATGGTTTAACATAGGTGCAGTTGGTCGGTCGCAGCAAGCAAGCGCATGCTTTATTCTGGCGGTAGAAGACACGATGCCCGCAATTTTGAACTGGTACAAAGAAGAGGGGATGATCTTCAAGGGCGGCTCGGGCTCGGGTATTAACTTGAGTAGTATTCGTTCGTCTGTCGAAAAGCTCGGCAAGAGCGCAGGAACTGCCAGTGGTCCATTAAGTTTTATGCGTGGTGCAGATGCTTCCGCTGGCGCCATTAAGAGTGGCGGTAAGACTCGTAGGGCAGCAAAAATGGTAATTTTGAACGCTGATCACCCAGATGTGGAAGAGTTTATATGGTCAAAAGCCATCGAAGAGCGAAAGGCGCGCGTACTGCAAGAAGCTGGCTTTGATATGAACCTAGACGGAAAAGACTCGTTTAGCGTCCAGTACCAGAACGCCAACAACTCGGTTCGAGTAACTGATGAGTTTATGCAGGCGGTAGTTGAAGACGCTGATTGGGATCTTCGTGCTGTGACTGATGGTACTCCTGTTAAAACAGTCAAAGCTCGTGATTTATTTCGGCAGATCGCCGAAGCCGCATGGGAATGTGCTGACCCTGGCATGCAATTCGATACTACTATAAATAAATGGCATACAACACCGAATGCAGGCCGTATTAATGCGAGCAATCCATGTAGTGAGTATATGCACCTTGATAACTCTGCGTGTAACTTGGCATCGATTAACTTACTAAAGTATCTCAGCGATGATTTCAGCTTCGATATTGAGTCGTTCAAACACACAGTGGAGCTTGTATTTACCGCACAAGAAATACTGGTTGGGTACTCAGAATACCCAACAGAGAACATCACTAAAAATGCCAAAGCATACCGTGAATTAGGTCTTGGCTACGCCAACCTGGGTGCCCTACTGATGGCTCAAGGCTTGCCCTATGACTCTGACGAAGGCCGAGCTCAGGCAGCTGCGATTACCGCTATCATGACCGGACATGCCTACGCGACAAGCGCCAAGATTGCACGTCGTGTTGGACCATTTGCCGGATTCCATAAAGATCAAAAGAATATGATTAATGTGCTCAAGATGCATCGGCAGGCAGTTTCTGATATTGATGCAAGCATGGTATCAGAAGAATTACTCAGTGCTGCAGCAGCAGCTTGGGACGACGCTGTGGACTTCGGTCAGCAGTATGGTGTGCGCAATGCACAGGCAAGCGTATTGGCGCCCACTGGAACAATCGGCTTGATGATGGACTGTGATACCACTGGTATCGAACCTGATCTAGGTCTTGTGAAACACAAGAAGCTCGTGGGCGGTGGTTCAATGAATATCGTAAATCAAACAGTACCACGAGCGTTAAAAGCACTTGGTTATACCAAAAAGCAAATAGAAGACATTGTCGCATATATCGACATCGAAAAGACGATAACTGGCGCTCCGCATCTCAAAGACGAGCACAAACCAGTCTTTGCATGTTCGATGGGCGATAACCCTATCCACTATTTGGGCCATGTGAAGATGATGGCCGCTGTGCAGCCATTTTTGTCTGGCGCGATTAGTAAAACGGTCAATATGCCTGAGGAGGCAAGTGTTGAAGATATAGAGCAATTACATATTGACTCCTGGAAGATGGGGTTGAAGGCGGTCGCTGTTTACCGGGATAACTGTAAGGTTGGTCAGCCGCTCAGCATGGCGAAAAAAGAGGGCGAAAAAACCGATGCCAAGTCAACAATTGACGAGCTAAAGGACAAGGTTATCGTAAAAGGGGCGGTACGTCGCATGCTGCCAAAGCGTCGCAATAGTAATACCTACAAGTTCCATATCGCCGACCTGACGGGATTCTTTACGGTCGGCGAATACGAGGACGGCACCCCTGGCGAACTATTCATTAGTGTGTCTAAGCAGGGTTCAACTCTATCAGGACTTATGGACTCGTT
>CAYUBG010000020.1:12154-12398 GCA_964442995.1 uncultured Candidatus Saccharibacteria bacterium
AAGTCATGGCTTGCAGTACGGCGTACCTCTAAAAAGTTACGTTAAAACACTCCGCGGGACCAGCTTTGCTCCGGCGGGAATAACAGACGATCCCGATATTCGTACCGCGAGCTCAATTACAGACTACATTATTCGACGAATCGCACTCGACTATCTATCTTTTGATGATCGGCTTGAACTTGGTCTAGCATCTATAGAAGACATGCCTGATACTCAAACGAGCTTCCTCGAAGAAGTGGTTGCC
>CAYUBG010000021.1:0-429 GCA_964442995.1 uncultured Candidatus Saccharibacteria bacterium
GATCACGTTAATAATGTGTATGGTATCGCCAAAATATTTAAATCTCGGGTAGGAGGTAACGGCTTCCCAACACAGTTCAGTGCTGACGAAAAAGACATAGAGACTCGTGTTCGTGGCACACGCAATGACAAATGGGGTGAATATGGCGCATCAACAGGCCGCGAACGAGACCTGGGCTGGTTCGACCTAAACGACTTGCGCTTAGCAAGGTCGCTCGGTGTAAAGACAATAATATTAACTAAGGGTGACTTAGTACACCTAGCTGGCGAGACAATGAAGGTCGCCGACTACCATTGTCTTGACGGAATAAAAACAACCAGAACACCGAGCTCTGCTGCAAAGCTTGCACGTAGCAAGCCACATTATGTAGAGGTCTCTACCTGGGGAGATGAAATACAAGGATTGGGATTAGATGAATATTTCCAAATA
>CAYUBG010000021.1:439-848 GCA_964442995.1 uncultured Candidatus Saccharibacteria bacterium
GATGAAATACAAAACGCCCGAACAGGGGATCAAATGCCTCCGGCAGCACAAGACTTTGTTGATCTTGTAGAGCACGAAACCGATCTAAAAGTCGGGATTATTGGCGTGGGGACAGAAATAGATCAGTTTGTTGCCGTCCATTAATATTAGCGTCGAACAATATTGTCGATATGAGGATGGGACTCTTGCCGACCGGCATTAGTTATTTGGAACAGTAACGTTTCACGACGCAAGGTAGGAAGATCATAAGCCTTTACGTAACGCATACTCGCCAACAAGCCTTGCCGGCACATTTCAAGCTCACTAGCTACAGAACCAATGTGCGGCACCCGTGCTTCAACGCCCTCTGCTAAACGAGGGCCTTTCGCATTAGCCTGATAGCGTTTTCGTGAGGCAGCACTCTCAGCAA
>CAYUBG010000021.1:858-12220 GCA_964442995.1 uncultured Candidatus Saccharibacteria bacterium
TTTTACGCGCGATCCATCAGCACGCTCTAAGATTGGGCCAGGCGACTCGGTTGCACCGGCCAAAACGCGACCCATCATAACGCTGCTCGCACCAACCGCGAGAGCAATTGCAATATCGCCATGAAAACGAATTCCACCATCAGCACAAATAGGAATCCCGTATTTTTCGACCGCTCGAACACAATCAAAAATTGCCGTAACTTGTGGTTTACCAATACCAGTCTCATCTCGTGTTGTGCAGATCGATCCAGGACCTTGGCCTACTTTAACACCATCAGCTCCGGCCTCAGCAAGTTCACGGGCCGAGTCGCCAGTTGAGACATTACCGACTACGACATCAAGATCGGGGAACTCGGATTTAATTGCTTCGAGCGTTTCAAATGCATAGTAAGCATCACCGTTAGCACTATCAAGTACTACGACATCGAGGTACTTATGCATGAGTCGTACCCGTTCAAGTGCTTCTTCATCGGTTGGCACCGCCGCAGCAACAACTAACCTACCGTTCTTATCGACATTGAAACCACTCGATTCGTTAAGTATGCGGTTCACGTCAGAGTGCAGGAACAGCTTCTTGGGGTGACCTTTCTTTGACAGAACAGGAAGAGTCTTTTTCTTATTTTGAGTCATCAAGTCATACGCTTCTTGGATGGTGACCTTTCCCGTTTTACTGAAGACCTCAGCCATAGGCGTCATTGCGTCCTCAACTAAGGTGTCTTTATCTGCTGCAAAATCGAAATCATTTCCTGACAAAAGACCAACACACACACCTTCGTTATTTGTCACAGGGAAGGTTCGAAAACCATAGCTTTTTTCATCGCACATTGCTAAAACTTCGCGCAGTGAAGATCCTTCTTGAACAGTTACCGGTTTATCGATTACACCGTTCATAAACAACTTCACACGTCGCACTTCACGCTTTTGATCTTCCGGACTCAGCGCCGCGTGTATAACACCGATACCTCCAAATTCAGCCATCGCAATTGCCATCGCAGACTCTGTAACAGTATTCATGGCTGCGCTTACAAAAGGTTCGCGAAGTCCAACATTTCTCGAGAATTGGCCTGCTGTATCGATATCATCTGGTGGCCTCACTCCACGACCATGTCGTGTCTCTAGGCGCACATCATCATACGATAAGGCGAGTCTACCCGGGGCATTACGAATGTCATCGAAAAACTGAACTTTCTCAGGACTAAACGTTTCGCTCATGGCAACCCTCCGTTTATTGAGAGCTATTGTAGCACTCCTAGTGCTTATGTCTATCGTCAACATATGAATTGTAAAATACTACAACATGTTTTTGCTTGCAGATGCTAGCCTATGCCGTAATAATGGCCAACATAAAGGGAGCTGAAGTTGAGAGAAACAACACCAACTATTGCAGTATTAGCCTCTGGTAGCGGATCGACGTTCGAGGCATTCGTGCATGCCAGCCAAGAGGGGATTGTCGATGCAGAGGTTGGGCTTGTAGTCTGTAATGACCCAGAGGCAGGTATTTTCGAACGAGTTGATCGACTAAACAAACAGTATGGACTGGATATCCAGTCGGAGGTAGTGAACCAGCATTTATATCCTGCAGGAGAACAAGAAAGAGGCCAAACCCTAGAAGAATCTGCCAAAATCTGCGAACTGGTACATGAAGGCAGATTCAGCTTAGTGGCACTAATGGGCTACATGCGTGTTGTTTCTCCTGAAGGGGAATTGATGAAGCAGTATGGGTGGAAACCCGACTTCGAAGCCATGTACCCAAACAATCGTGGCATTTACTTAGCTCGTATGGTTAATACTCACCCGGGAATATTACCGGCCACCGCCGATACTTACGGCATCCATACCCAGGAACGTGTTATTGAGTTAGGCCTAACAGAAACCGCTCAAACACTGCATGTGGTGGCAGCAGGGGTTGATACCGGACCAATTTTAGCCGAGAACCGCGTGCCGGTTTACGCTGATGATACGCCCAAGAAGCTATTTGACCGTGTACAACGCATCGAAAAAGCTCATCTACCAATTGACATCAACACGTTCTTAAAGGAGCAGCAAGCTAGGAGAGCAGCATGAGCATTCACGAGATCCGAGTCACAAGCGAAACCGGCGACCCTTTGGCGCACGACGTCGCTGCTGAAGCGCGACGCAGCCTTGGCGTGGTTTTCGGCAACGTCACCACCAGCCAAGTTTACCGGGTAGAAGGAACTGACCTTGAAGGCGCGACAACTCTCGCTGCTGGGTTATTCGCTGATTCGATTACGCAGACTTACACTATCGACGAACCACCCGCAGATCCAGAGTCAGCGATCGTAGAAATTGGCTATAAGCCTGGGGTAATGAACCCTGCTGTAGCATCAATAATGCGTGCCGCGGAAGACCTAGGAGTCCCGTTGGAGGCGGCGGATGCCTCGATTGAATACCGTTTTTATGGCGCTAGCCCTGGCGATGTACATCAAACAGTAGGTCGCCTCTTAATGAACCCGACGGTAGAGCGGATCGTGACGGGCAAACCGGACACTCTGCGTTTCGAAGGAACTGTAGGACCTATAGAAACGGTACCGATTCGAAATGCCACCCGAGAAGAACTTGCCGAGCTATCTAGAGATAAGTTGTTCCTGAGTGACGAAGAGATGACAGTAGTCCAAGATCATTTTCGCAAACTCGACCGCGACCCAACCGATGCCGAGCTAGAGCATATTGCGGCCGTTTCTTTCAGTGAACATTGTGGTCATAAAACATTCAAAGCAAAGGTATTGGTGCGCCAAGAAGATGGTAGCTACATAGAAAAGCCACCGTTGATGTCCCGAATCACTACTGGCGCCAAAGAACAGCCAGCCTTTGAACGATTAGTCGTATCTGCCTTCGGCGATAACTCTGGCGTAATGAAGTTTTATGATGGGCAAGCCATCTGTGGCAAGGTAGAGACCCACAACAGCCCATCCGCCATCGAGCCCTATGGTGGCGCCATGACAGGTAGCGGCGGCGTATTCAGAGATATCATGGGCACTGGGCAGGGAGCCAAGACAATTATCTCAACAGATATGTTTTGTTTTGCTCCTCCAGACACTGATCCATCAACACTCCCAGCAGGAACATTAAATCCAGATTACTTGCAACGACGTGTAGTACAGGGCGTGCGTGATTATGGCAACCGAATGGGCATTCCGACCGCAAACGGATCAGTACATTATCATCCCGATTTTCGAGCAAAGCCAACAGTGATCGTCGGTGCGTACGGAATTTTGCCCGAGGTTATGGCGGAAAAAGGCCAGCCGCAAGTTGGTGATCGCGTGTTAATAATCGGCGGCAAGACGGGCCGTGATGGCATACACGGAGCTACATTCTCTAGTGGCGAAATGAGCGAAAAAACTGCCCAAGTCAACGCCGGTGCCGTGCAAATCGGTAACGCCATAGAAGAAAAACGCATGTTTGATGCACTGCTAGAGGCACGTGATACGGGGCTTATTCGAGCTATGACCGACTGTGGAGCTGCCGGCTTCGGATCTGCCATCGGCGAAATGGGCGAGCAGATTGGCGTGACAGTCGACATCAGTAAAGCACCGCTCAAATACCCTGGATTGGCGCCTTGGGAAATATGGATCAGTGAATCACAAGAGCGTATGGTTTCGGCTATTGCGCCAGAAGATGTTGAGGCATTTCTGGCAATATGCCGAAAGTACAATGTCGAAGCGGTCGATATTGGTGAATTTGATGGATCTAAAACCCTAACAGTTAACTATGGCCAGCAAAATGTGATCGAGCTCGACTACGATTTTTTGAATAATGGCTTACCGCAACGCACTATGTACGCACACTGGGAGCAACCCGCAGTTGAGGAAGTACGACCAACTGCACCAAAAGATTCAACAGAATGGGTTGATAGGCTTAAAGCTGTTCTAGCACATGGCAATGTGTGCTCCAAAGAACCTATTATTCGGCAGTACGATCACGGTGTGCAAGGCGGCAACTGCGTTTCACCATATGGTGGCAAAACCCAAGAAGCACCGAACGACGCTCTAGTAATCAGGCCGATGTTAGACAAACCATATGGTGTCGTACAGTCCCATGGCATGAATCCTATACTCAATCGGCTCGATCCTTATAAAGGCACGGTGTGGGCAATTACCGAGGCAGCAGCCAATTACGTAGCCGTAGGTGGTGACATCAATGAAGCGACCGCTGTGGGTAACTATATCTGGCCATTCCCAGACGAAGAGTCGATGGGCTCGCTAGACCGATCTGTTGATGCGGCAGTTGATATGATGCACGTGCTTGGCGTTCCAGTCATTTCCGGCAAGGACAGCTTGTCATCAACGTATCGCAATGGTGACACCGTTATCAAGATCCCGCCAGTCTATACAGCTTCTATATTTGGTCGTATACCAGATGTCGAAAAGACCTCAACTGCCAATGTCAAAAAACCAGGCGAAAGCCTACTGTTTCTTGTTGGCACGCCAAGTGACAACATGGGTGGTAGCACCTACTACGACGTAACGGAAGGTCAGAGCATCAAAGTCCCAGAGATCGATACTACTGCGCTACCCGCAACACTAGATGCCGTCACAAGAGCCATACAGCAAGGCGCTATTTTGTCTTGCCACGATATCAGTGAAGGCGGCCTAGTGACCGCTGTATCCGAAATGTGCTTCGGCGATGATCGGGCTGGAGCAGTAATAAGCGCGCCCAAAGACGGGGATCTCGAGTCTTTCTTGTTTAGCGAAACCGCTGGCTGTTTTGTGGTTGAGCTCAGTAGCGCAGAAGTAGCAGACTTTATATTTGATGACGTACCCCATAGACGAATCGGCTTTACGACTAAAGATGGTTCATTGCAAGTTAATAACTCTACAAAGGTTTTTGATGTGACAATAGATGAACTCAAGACAGCTTGGCAAAAACCAATGAAAGAGGTATTTCACTCATGAGTAATGTCGATGTCTGTGTGCTGAAAACCGATGGGATTAACTGTGACGAAGAAATGCGTAATGCATTTAGTGTAGTCGGAGCGGATGCCAGGATCGTTAATATTAATGAACTACTCGAGGGATCGCAGTCACTTGACCCATTTGATGTCTTGGCAGTTCCCGGTGGGTTCTCTCACGGTGATGATATTGCGTCTGGCAAGATATTTGCCAATGCCTTGACGTCACACTTCGGTGATCAGCTGCAAGCACACCTCGAGCGAGCTAAGCCGGTTATCGGTATATGCAATGGAGACCAAGTGCTCATGCAGTCTGGTCTTTTGCCAAACGCCACAATTGATAAACAGCAAGCTTCACTAGTCCATAACGACATTGGTCGGTTTGAATGCCGGTGGATAGATATGGCAGTAGGTAAAACAGTATGTAAATTTGTTTCACCCGAAGATTTCGCAGAGCAGCCAATCGCCATGCAAACTGCTCATGGCGAGGGTCGTTTTGTCGCGCCCGACGAAGTCATACGACAGCTAGAAACAAATGGACAAATTGTTTTTCGTTATGTCAACAGAGATGGCAGTCCTGCAAATATGCAACATCCTGCCAATCCGAGTGGCTCAACAAATGACATCGCCGGCGTTTGTGACCCAACCGGTACAATTCTAGGCCTGATGCCACATCCCGAACGTTCAGTTGCAGCATTTCATCCTGACCGAGACCGAACCAAAGCAGCTAAGGCTGCTGCGCTAGCAATATTTAGCAACATCACTGCATACGCTAAGTCATTGTAAATAGCATAACCCAGTGAAAGGCAATATAATAAAATCATGGCTATCAACCCATTTTGCGACAAATGCGGTAATGAATTGTTAGATTTTGGCGGTATTTTACTGAGCCCGCCAGATAAGCAGAGTAAAGTGATCAAATACCACCTATGCAAAGAGTGCTTTACTAGTTTTGCCGCTACACTAAAGAACCCGACGCAAACAAACGATTGATGTCACACTACTCTTTAAGATCTGCTAAAAACAAAGGTAAGAAACAGTACATTTTAGTTGGCATTATCTGTGTTGGAGTACTAATAGGGTCTAGTTATTCTGGCTACACGAAGTGGCAAAAACAGCGTGTCACTACAAAAACAAAACCTACACCACTCAGCACGCAAAATGAAAGTAAAGATAGGATAGCATCACTAAAAGGGCGATATTTGTTTAATGGTACTACTGTGTGGGCTCGTCAAGTAGAGAAAGATAGCCTGCGAAAGGACGGAACCTACGACTATGCACACCCATTCAGCCAGTTGGGCACACTACACCGAGAGCAATACGATGCCTGGTCTACCGACTTTGAATGCCCAATCACCAACAATGTCGTGTCGTTTCGAGAACAGGTCGACAATCTGGTATTCAATTGCCGGCCAGAATTTTTGAACGAGGCAAATAAGTACTTTAACCTCTACGATTTAGCAAACAACCACACCGACAACCAGGGTGGAGCAGCGGGTCTGGCATCAACTAGAAAATACCTCGAACAAAGTGGTGCTCAATATTTTGGTAGTTTTGATCCAAGTATCGCGAAAGATGTATGCGAGGTAGTAATACGACAAACCCGAGCCATCAAGGCAGACGGAAAAGAAAAAAAAACAGCACTACACGTAGCAATGTGTGCGTGGCACTACTTCTACCGCAGGCCTAACCCCGGTGAGATCGAGGTTATGGCAGAATATGCAAAAGTGATGCCCGTTTTTGCTTTTGTAGAAATGGGAGTCGAATATAAACCTGTAGCCGATGGCATACAGCAAGAAATTGCCCACAAGATAATCGACCAAGGTCCAGAGTTTTTGGTAGCAAACAACCCACATTGGGTGCAAAATACCGAGGTATATAAGGGCAAATTGGTTGTATATTCACTTGGAAACTTCATATTCGATCAACTAGATACCGAAACACAACGCGGTGCCAGTCTTGATGTGGAGGCAACGACTCCATACGACAGTAACGTTGAAGCATGGGTTAACCTTGCAAAGGAATGCAAAGCATTCCAGGATTATTGTTTGCTACAGGCAGAAAAGCAACGTCTCAAGAAAATACCTTTATCTCTTCATTATGGAGTAGTTGCTTCTGTAGGAGGCGCAAGAAAATTAACCCAACTAGCAGACAAGGGTACCCAAAAAGCAGTCGAAGAGCGCATGAATTGGACCGTTTCCATGAAGCAGCTAGGCCAGCAATAAGACAAGAGAGATCAATCAAGCAATATGACATCTGCTAAAATATGTGTATGAGTTCAAAAGAACAGCCCCGTTTTTCGGTGGTTATACCTGCGTTTAACGAAGCGCATTACATTGCAGATACGCTTGATTCATTACAGAAGCAAACTTTTAACGGTAGTGTTGAAATTATCGTAGTAGACAACAACAGCACAGACAAGACAGCTGTTATTGCAAAGAGCTTGGGCGCGAAGGTCATTAGCGAAAAAAACCCCGGCGTCTGCTGGGCTCGACAGGCTGGAACAGAAGCTGCCCAGGGAGAAATTGTTATTTCGACCGACGCAGACACCAAGTTTGACAGTGATTGGTTAGCCGTTATAGACAAATGGTTCAAAAAATACCCTGATGTTGTAGCAGTAACGGGGCCGTGTCGCTATGTTGGCGGTCCGTTGTGGGGCGAGATATACCCGGTCTTGCTGTTCGATTTGGTAAGCATAGTTTACCGCATAACCGGTAGAACGTATTACTCATCTGCAACCAATATCGCGTTTAAAAAAGAAGCATGGACGGGCTATGACACAACCATGACTCAAGGTGGCGATGAGCTAGATCTTTTGCGTCGTCTACGAAAAAAAGGCAAAGTAGCTTTTAATAATCATAACCCCACCTATACATCAGCCCGGCGCCTAGCAAGAGGATTCATATATAACTTTATAATAACGTTTTTGATTTACTACATCCTAGAATACAATCTTACGCGCATATTTAAGCGACGAGTCCTTGGTTCGGCGCCAAAATTCCGAAACGAGCTAAGCCCTAAGATTATGTCGCTACTTAACGGCGTTATTTACCTCGCATTGCTATTTTGTTTTTTGGTTTATACCGGCTGGGGTAGGCACGTGAGTAAATGGTTGTACCATACCGCACGCAATACAAGTACGGAACTCCGAGAAAAAGGCACTGAAATTCGCGAGAAAATCTAATGGTATTCATAGCATTATCGATCCCCGTCATCATTATTAGTCTGTATTGGCTATATATGTCACCGTTTTCTCAACTTTTTGGGAAATTTCCGTACAAAGCTAAGACAAAAGAGAAAGTGATTGCACTAACTTTTGATGATGGACCAAACGATCCATTTACGAGCGAGTTACTAGACTACCTCGCCAAAGAGAAGATTAAGGCAACCTTTTTTGTTGTCGGTAATGCTGCGGAACAACACCCACTGGTCGTCAAACGAATTATTACGGATGGGCACGTCATTGGTAATCATTCGATGTCTCATCGTTTCACAAATTATTTTCGAGACCCGACCTTTGCAAAAGAAATCATTAAGAACCAAGAGATACTGCATAAACTAACCGGTAAAAAACCAGCTCTATTTCGGCCACCGTGGTTAATGCGGCAGCCAGCACTGCTGAAGACTGTTAAAAAACTAGATATGCATCCAGTGGGTGGTGAATTCTGCAGTAATTTAGAAGTTTTTCAGGTTGCCAGTCAGAAAATAGCACAAGACACAATGAAGAAAATTCGACCGGGCTCAATCATTATTTTTCACGATGGCTATGATGGCAAGGGAGGAAATCGCAGACAAACTATTGATGCCGTCAAATTATTAGTTCCTGAGCTGAAAAAAGCCGGCTATACAATGACTACCGTCGACAAGCTATTGCAAATTCCGGCATATCAGCAAGTGGTAAAATAGCATATATGGCCAACCTACTCGCCAACCGACATCATGACAGTGACCCTGTTTGGCATGTCCAGGCGGCAGTAGTTATCGCAATTGTCTTGCAGTTTCTTTTACCTGAGCAGTTTGTTGTCGGCCATCGTTTTGTCGTATATTTATCATCTATTGCTTTGCTCATCGCACTTTCATACACCACACCACAAAAGGGCGTGTTTAAATCTGCCAGACGCCGTGTCAATGTTATACTGCTCGCCTTCATAATTGGTGCAACGAACATATACTCACTTATCCAAGTAGTCAATAACTTACTCGGAGCGGGGAATACAAACGGGCATGACCTAATTCTGTCTGCAATTAACATCTACCTCACAAATATTGTCGTATTTGCCTTACTCTACTGGGAGATGGATGGTGGCGGTCCAGGCACCAGGCGCATCACCAACACCGACGACAGAGACTTCCTGTTTCCTCAAAATAGCATCATTACCAGTAAGAATTGGCACCCGACATTCATCGATTACCTATATGTTTCGTCTACCAACGCGACAGCATTCAGCCCGACAGATACAATGCCGCTTTCGCGGCGGGCGAAAATGTTAATGCTCGTTCAAGCACTCGTATCGCTTATATCGATCGCTCTTATTGCTGGTCGAGCTGTAAATATCCTGCAATAGTTATTAGGCTGATGGGAACCATACCGTAAATATAGTGCCGGTATCTGGCGTACTTTGGACGATGATATCACCATCGTGTGTCAGCACGATTGCCTTAGCTAGCGATAAGCCAAGCCCATGCCCCTGCTTAGCACTTGGCCCCTTGTGTGCTCCGCGGTAAAACCGATCAAAAACAAATGGGAGGTCTGCCGGCGCAATGCCGATACCCTTGTCGCGTACTTTTAATTCAATCCGCTTACCAGAACGCTTTGTCATTATAGAAATAGCCGGCTTATCGTTACCTGCGTATTTGACTGCATTATCGACAAAAATAGAAACTAACTGTTTGAGCAAGTCTTCGTTACCTCTAACATAAATATTCTTGTCAAGTTGTAGTGCAATAGTTACCTTGTATAGCTTTTCGAGTCTCTTGGCTTCTGCACGAACTAGTTTACTGAGCGCTAGTTGCTTCGTTGTGATGTTTTTGGCGTCAATCCGAGTAAGGCACAGTAATTGCTCACTCAACGACCGTAGACGCGCAATGTCTTCGAGATTATTTTGCAGAACTGTTTTAGCCTCGGTAATGGTGAGTCCTTTATCGCGCAGGGCGACGTCAATTTCGGTCTGCATAGTTGCCAGCGGTGTCCGCAATTCGTGGCTAGCATCTGCAGTAAATCGGTTTTGGGCTGCATGCGATTCTTCAATCGGGCGCAATGTTCGACGCGCAAATAAATAACTACCTACTGTCCCCAGTAGTAAGATAGCCGTGTTCAATGTCACCAGGCTAATCACCAGTTCATGACGGTCTTTGCGTAATTGTTCTTCACGTCTTTCGAGTAAAAAAGGCACCAATCCTTGCGGAGCATTTCCTGGATACCGTTGAATGGCTGCGGTTTGCTGCTCGGCTCCTCGACGCAAGCGAGCAGCAGCGATGTTATATGCGGGTATACTAAACAGTAAACAAACCAGCGACAAAGCAGCAAGCTGCCATAACGTTAGCTTCACAATAGCAGACCGAAACATTACACAGAGCCTCGCAGCCGATAACCAAAACCACGAACTGTCTCTATGCACGAATCCGCACCCGGGTGATCCAGCTTATTGCGAAGCGCACGGACGAATACTTCAACGGTATTTGGGAGTATATCTGCATCAAAGTCCCAGACATGCTCAATAATCTGATCTTTCGATACCACCTGATCACTATGGTGTGCAAGATATTCAAGTAAACTAAATTCTTTTTTGCTCAATCGAATCAAATCACCATCACGGTAAACAGCCTTTGTATTCGTATCAATTGCTAGCGATCCAATAGTAATCCGAGGCTGCACGCCAGTAATCGGTCTGCGAGTTAGTGCTCGTAATCGAGCCAGTAACTCTTCGAAAGCAAATGGTTTTGCCAAATAGTCATCGCCGCCGCCGTCAAGACCGGCTATTTTATCATCAACTTCAGAAAGAGCCGTTAAAAATATTACTGGTGTCTTGACGCCTTGTTTTCGTAATTCACGACAAACTTCCAGACCATCACGTCGCCCCGGCAACATGCGATCAAAAATCATGACATCGTAATTTTCTGTTTCGCCATACGCTAGTGCGTCATCTGCATTCTGCTGCCAGTCAACCGCATAGCCTTCTTGTTCTAAGCCACGTTTGATCGCTGCACCAAGTCGCGCCTCATCTTCGACTAATAATACTTTCATACCTTATATTGTATACCTTATAGCTGAGAACGTGCTGAGGCAGACAATCGTTAAAACCAACGGTTTTTCTTGAAGAATGCCGCTGCTGCTCCAATAAAAATTGAAGTGATTCCTAATATAATCCAAAATGCCTGTGGATTGTGAGCAGCAGGTAGATTAATGTTCATACTGTAAACACCCGTTATGAGCGTAAAAATGCCCATGAGTAT
>CAYUBG010000022.1:0-6870 GCA_964442995.1 uncultured Candidatus Saccharibacteria bacterium
GCTCAGAGATAACAGGCACGGTTGATATTCTCTATGATGGTTCTATGGAGCTTTCATGAAAATGTCAAAAATTCGCACATACGCATTGTTGCAGAAGCAAATGCTTACCGTGAGTGATTTACTAGCGGTTGATGTTCAAGGAAAGACAGAGCCGTTCAAGAGGTTGGGACGTTCATCACAACTTGGGGTAAACCCCATCAATAACGATATGTTGCAAACAACTGGCAATGACATATTTGTACGAAGCAATGTTGCTGCAATGCTTGATTGTGCCAGTAGAGAGTTGCAACAAATCATACCCGATACGCAGTTAGAAGTAGTTTATGGATACAGAACACTTGCCATACAAAAACGTCTTTATGCAGCTGTATTGGCTAAAGAGAAGGAAACCGCATTGACAGAGTCCCAGGCAATTGAACAGGCACACCAAAAAATTGCGGTGCCAAGCATCGCAGGCCACCCCACTGGAGGCGCTGTTGATTTACAGATATGTCGAGATGGAGTGCCTCTTGATATGGGTACAAAGATTTGGGAATTTACCAAAGATTCATTTGTGTTTTCGCCTTATATATCTGCGACTGCCGCTGCAAACCGGCAAGTACTACGAAAGGTCATGACAAATGCAGGTTTTGCACCGTTTGATGGCGAATGGTGGCACTTTTCATATGGCGACAGAGAGTGGGCAGCATACTACAAGCAGCCGTGTGCAATATATGAACAAGTCGATTTTCGATTGAACCAAGATGGTATACTGGAGAAATAATGGCATTAAGTACCCAACCATACAAAGGTGCGCGCGACTTTTACCCCGAAGACAAGCGTGTACAAAAATATATGTTTAACATTCTTCGTAAAACGGCTGAATCGTTCGGCTACGAAGAATACGATGCGCCAATTTTAGAAGCGCTCGATCTGTACCGTGCTAAATCTGGCGAAGAAATAGTAAACGAGCAGACCTATACCTTTACCGACCGTGGTGGTCGCGAAGTGGCGATTCGCCCAGAAATGACCCCATCGGTTAGCCGTATGGTGGCCGCCAAACGGCAAGAACTGGCCTACCCTTTGCGCTGGTACAGTATCCCTAACTTGTGGCGCTACGAACGGCCGCAGCGAGGTCGCCTGCGTGAACACTGGCAGCTGAATGTCGATATATTTGGTGTGGCTGGCATAGAAGCCGAGCATGAGCTTATTTTGCTGGCCGATGCCACCATGAAGGCCTTTGGCGCTAAACACGACATGTACTCTATAAAACTCAATAGTCGTAAACTGATCGATAGTTTTTTGAATGAGTACTTAGGGTTAGATAGCGTGCAAGCCTATACCGTGGCAAAGCTGATTGACCGGATGCACAAAATGCCTCGCCATGAGTTTGTGGCAGATGTTGATGCCATGCTGTCACCGAGCCAGCGAGAAGCGGGCCTCGGCGAGAAACTGCTTGCGACACTGGCATGCACCGATCTCGATCAGTTGCCCGACGCATTAAAGAGCCATCCATCAACTGCCGATTTAAAGCGATTAATTGCCTTGCTCGAAGAATCTGGTGTTACTAATGCGGAATTTGACATAACCATTATGCGTGGGTTCGATTACTACACAGATGTGGTATTCGAAATGGTCGATGCCGACCCCGAAAACAATCGTTCGATGTTTGGTGGTGGGCGCTATGACGGATTGGTTGGTCTGTTTGGAGTTGATCCTGTGCCAACAGTCGGCTTTGGCCTGGGTGATGTAACGCTAGCTAACTTCTTAGAATCACACAATTTACTACCTGCTCAACATACCGAAACCGATGCCTATGTAGTTTTGATAGGTGATCTATATTACAGTGCCCAGAAAATGCTTAGCCAACTGCGCGAAGAAGGGGTACGAATAGCAGTCGATATTTCTGGCCGAAAACCAGCGCAACAGATAAAATCTGCCGAAAAAAAAGGAATCAGTTATGTACTGTTCGTTGGTGATCAAGAGCTACAGTCGGAGCGCTACAAGCTAAAGAACATAGTAACTGGCGAAGAACAAGAACTTAGCCTAGAGCGTTTAATCAGTACAGTTCTTGATACTCGCAAAAAACACTAAAGCGCCTTCCTCTGGTAAAAACTAAAGTTAATCTGTATACTACAGTTTCTATGAAAATTTCTTACAACACCGATACCAACATCACCATTAACGTAGTAGCCGATGTCGACACACTGGCCAAAATCAAGCAGTCAGTCCTGCAAAAGCTTAATACGCCCAATCTTAAAATACCTGGCTTTAGAGCCGGAAAAGCACCTCTAAATTTGGTAGAGAAGAATATCGACCAAAGCGTTCTGCAGAGTGAGTTTATAGATGCTGCTCTAAACCATTACTATCTATCGGCAGTGACGTCCGAAAAACTTCGTACAGTTGGTCAGCCAGAAGTAAAACTTACTAAATTTGTTCCATTCACAACTGTGGAGTTCAATATTACTGTTGATGTATTAGGAAAGGTTAAGCTGCCAGATTATAAAAAAATCAAACTAGCGCCAAAAAGCACTACTGTAAGTGCAAAAGACGTAGATGAGGTCATTGAATCACTACAGAAACGCTTAGCCGACAAGCAGGAAGTTGATCGAGCAGCTGTTGATGGAGATGAAGTTACGATTGACTTCAAGGGGACAGATAGCAAAGGACAGCCCGTGAATGGCGCAGAAGGCCAAGATTATCCGCTACTACTTGGAAGTCATACGTTCATCCCTGGCTTCGAAGAAAATGTCGTTGGAGTAAAGAAGGGTGATGAGAAAGCATTCACTATTCCATTTCCAAAAGATTACCAAGTTACTGCCCTACAGGGTAAAAAAGTTACCTTTGCAATTACTGTTAAGTCAGTTAGTGAGCTAGTCAAGCCAAAATTGGATGACGCATTTGCAGCAAAGGCCGGACCTTTTAAAACATTAAAAGATCTAAAAGCCGATATCAAACAGCAGCTCACTGTAGAGCGCCAACGAGAACAAGAGCGCTTATACGAGAACGAATTACTACAAAAGATTGCAGATAAAACAACTGTCGCGATACCCCAATCATTAATCGAAGAACAAGTTACTCGACTTGAACAGGATGAGCGCCAGAATCTGATGTACAGGGGCCAAACCTGGCAAGAACATCTTGAAGAGGAAGGTGTAACCGAAGAAGAGCATCGCAATCGCAATATTCCCGAAGCCGAAAAACAAATCAAAATTGGTGTAATGATCGGTGCCATTGGTGATGAGGAGGGCGTAGAAGTCTCTCCGGAAGAGATTGAGATCCGCATACAGTTGCTAAAAGGACAGTACACCGACAAAGCAATGCAAGCCGAGCTAGACAAGCCAGAGGCCCGTCAAGACATTGCTGCGCGACTTCGAACAGAAAAAATTGTCGCTCGGCTAGTAGACTACGCTAAAAGCAATTAGCACTCCTGCTTGACGAGTGCCAATTTGTACTCTACAATCCGTACTATGATCACAAACTCTACAATCATTCCAACAGTCATAGAAACCGATGGTCGTGTTGAGCGCGCTTTTGATATCTACAGCCGGTTGTTAAAAGACCGCATAATATTCTTGGGTGACGCTGTAAACGAGCACACAGCAAACCTTGTAGTTGCGCAATTACTCTTTTTGCAGGCGGAAGACCCCAAAAAAGACATCTACTTTTATATTAACAGTCCAGGCGGTAGCGTGTACGATGCTCTTGCTATCTACGACACAATGCAATTTGTAAGTAACGATATCCAGACAGTCGGTATAGGCATACAAGCTTCTGCTGCTGCGTTTTTGCTAAGCAGCGGAACCAAGGGTAAGCGCCTCATCTTACCTAACGCTACGGTCATGGTACACCAACCAAGTAGCGGCACACGAGGAAAGGTAACAGACATGGAGATCGATCTCAAGGAATCTCTGCGGATCAAAAAACGTTTGAATGAAATCATGGCCAAAAACACTGGCCAAACAGTTAAAAAGATTCAAGAAGACATGGAACGTGACTATTGGATGACTGCCGAGGAAGCCAAGAAGTACGGTATTGTAGACAAAATCGTTACAAATTAGACATATAAATTTACTTGACAAAACAAGCTTGATTGATCAAACTAATCTCTAAGAAGTAGAGTAAGTCGGGCTTTGCTGTGGTGCACCACAAAACCTCACACAAATCCACTTAGAGATCTTCGCGCGCAAAAATTCACAACACTACAAAAAAACACATAACAACTAATGTGGAGTAATTTTATACATGGCGACAGGTACCAAGTCGATCACGCATACGGTGAATAACCGTTCGTTTTTTACAAACAAACAAGACATCATCGATCTACCCAATCTTGTAGATCACCAAAATACGTCATGGAAGTGGCTCGTAGAAGAGGGTCTTGGTGAGCTTCTGGCAGAAGTAAGTCCAATTGATGACTATACTGGCACAAAGCTATCATTAAAATTCAAAGGCTACCGCTTTGAAGATCCAAAAACAACTGAACGTGAAGCACGCGAAAACAATGTCAGCTACGAAGCTCCTCTAAAGGCTACTGTCGAGCTGACGAATAAAGTCACCGGCGAGGTGAAGGAACAAGAAATTTATTTGGGTGACTACCCATGGATGACAACACGCGGAACATTCGTTATTAATGGCGCAGAGCGTGTAGTCGTAAGCCAGCTGATCCGATCGGCTGGTGTTTTCTTTACAGCCGAAACTGGTTCAAGCAAAAAACTCTACGGTGCAAAGGTCATACCTGGGCGAGGTGCGTGGCTAGAGTTTGAAACAGCTGCAAATGGCGCAATCTATGTCAAGATCGAAAACGAAAAATCCCTGTTACTACTCTTCTGCGTGCATTAGGTAATAGTGAAGTGCAAATACGTGAGGCCTTCAAACATGTCGACCAAGGCAAGCTAAGTCACATTGATGCAACACTAGAAAAAGATCCTGCTAAGGGCATAAACGATGCACTCATCGAGGTGTACCGACGATTACGACCTGGTGATCTTGCAACTGTTGATAACGCTCGCAGCTTGCTCGAGAACATGTTCTATAACTTTAAACGATTTGATTTTAGCCGTGTTGGCCGTTACAAAATCAACAAACGGTTAAATCTAGACGTTGCTAACACAGCCGAAAACCGTGTTATGCGGCTTGAAGATTTGACTGCAATCATTGCCGAAATTATTCGACTAAACAATACACAAGAGCCAGCCGATGATATCGATAGCTTGGCTAACCGCCGTGTCAAATTGGTTGGCGAACTCGTACAGCGTCAGTTCCGCATCGGTTTACTCCGAATGGAACGAAACACCAAAGATCGCATGAGTATGAGCGAAATCGAGACTGTCACTCCTGCCCAACTAATTAACGCTCGGCCAATTGTAGCTGCAGTACGAGAGTTCTTTGCTAGCTCACAGCTTTCTCAGTTTATGGACCAGATCAACCCACTCAGCGAACTCGCTCACAAGCGCCGTTTGAGTTCAATGGGCCCAGGCGGACTCTCGCGAGAACGTGCTGGTTTTGAAGTTCGTGATGCTCATGCAACGCACTACGGTCGCATCTGCGCAGTCGAGACACCAGAAGGTGCCAACATTGGTTTAGTACTAAATCTGGCGAGTTATGCTCGTATCAATGAGTATGGTTTCGTAGAGACGCCGTACAAAAAAGTCATCAATGCCGTTACTGCCGATAAGGCCACAGGTTTTATCGCCTCTGTAGACCTTGAAGATGAAAAGGGCAAGGTAATTGTAAAAGCCGGTAACAAGATCACAGCAGCTGATGCAAAAAAACTTGCTACTGTAAAATCTCAGGTAACGTGGCCGGTAAAAGCAGTCGTCACAAGCGAAATTGAGTACTTAGATGCTTCTGAAGAAGAACAGGCTGTCATTGCAAATGCCGGCGAATCGGTCAATAGCGATGGTTTCTTTGACAATGAGCGAGTTAGCGCACGACGCCACCTCGTATCGGGTGAATTTGACGCAAACGAAGTAACACACATGGACGCATCGCTACGTCAGATCATTGGATCAAGTGCTGCGCTCATTCCATTTATCGAAAAGAACTATGTGTATCGCAGCCTGATGGGTAGCAACCAGCAGCGACAAGCAGTACCGCTAATTTCACCTCAGGCCCCTCGAATCGGTACTGGCATGGAAGGTGCTGCAGCTCGCAACTCTGGCCAGGTCGTGATGGCCGAAGCAGCGGGTGAAGTCACCAAGGCAACAGCCGATGAGGTCGTGGTTAAATACAAAACTGGAAGCGTTACCTATGAAGCATTGCACTTCGTACGCTCAAACGAGGGTACCAGCATCAACCAACGCGTCGTTGTACACACAGGCGATAAGGTTAAGCAGGGTGATGTGCTGATCGAAGGTATGTCTATACAGGGCGGAGAACTAGCACTTGGAAAAGATCTGTTAGTTGCGTTTATGCCTTGGCAAGGGTACAACTTTGAAGATGCCATCATTTTGAGTCGTCGTTTAGTAGAAGAAGATACGCTTACCAGCGTGCACATCGTTGACTATATGACAGAGGTGCGCGAGACCAAGCTAGGCCCAGAAATCGTAACACGAGACATTCCGAACGTATCAGAGGAAGCATTACGTCATCTCGATGATGATGGTATCGTCCGTATTGGTGCCGAGGTACATCCTGGCGACATCTTGGTAGGTAAAATTACGCCAAAGGGTGAACAAGAGCTCAGTAGCGAAGAACGATTGCTGCGCGCCATCTTTGGCGAAAAGGCTAAAGAAGTTCGCGATACTTCTCAGCGCATGAGTAACGGCAAACATGGCAAGGTTGTTGGTGTTAAGATTTTCAGCCGAGAAAATGGCCATGAACTAAAAGCCGGTGTGCTGATGCAGATTCAGATTTTCGTAGCGCAAATGCGCAAGATCGCCGTTGGAG
>CAYUBG010000022.1:6880-7540 GCA_964442995.1 uncultured Candidatus Saccharibacteria bacterium
GTGTTATTGCCCGTATTCTTCCTGTCGAAGACATGCCGTTTACTGAAGACGGGACACCTGTTGATATCGTACTTAATCCACTCGGCGTGCCTAGTCGTATGAACGTTGGACAGCTATTCGAGACACATTTAGGTATGGCAGCTCGAGCACTTGGGATCAAAATTGCGAGCCCTTCGTTCGATGGCGTACCAACGGATAAAATACGAGAGCTTCTCAGTGAGGCAGGTCTTCCCGAAGATGGCAAGCAACAGCTTTACGACGGTCGTACTGGCGAAGCATTTAACGAGCGTACGACTGTTGGAAGCATGTACATGATCAAGTTGAACCACATGATTGCCGATAAGATTCATGCCCGATCAACCGGTCCGTACACCATGGTCACTCAGCAACCACTCGGTGGTAAGGCACAAAATGGTGGTCAGCGCTTTGGAGAGATGGAAGTTTGGGCACTCGAAGCATATGGCGCAAGCAATACGCTTCAAGAAATGCTGACGATCAAGTCAGACGACGTCTACGGACGAAGCAAGGCATACGAATCAATCATTAAGGGTACAGAGATTGTTGGGCCAAAAGTACCAGAAAGCTTCAATGTGCTTGTCAAAGAACTCCAGGGGCTCGGACTTAAGGTAGATCTCGTGGCTAGCGACAAAGTAGTTGATG
>CAYUBG010000022.1:7550-8955 GCA_964442995.1 uncultured Candidatus Saccharibacteria bacterium
TCATTAAGGATGAAGGTGCTCATCAGTCAGACGTTCCAGTACCTCAACCCGAGGTGTCCGAGATCGACGTCACCGAAGATGCCGCTGCCGATGAATTTTCTATTATGGATCTTGACGCTGACCTAAATGATGCCGGTACCGTCGCAGTAGCCGATGAACCCGACGAAGACACAGATGCCGCTACAGCATTAGTGGACGATAACGAAAACAAGGAGGCAAAATAATGCGACGTTACTCATCAGGCACAGATATTGCCGACTTTGACGCTGTCCGATTAGCAGTTGCCAGCCCAACAGACATATTAGATTGGTCTTATGGCGAAGTAACTAAACCAGAGACAATTAACTATCGCACCCAAAAACCAGAGCGTGATGGTTTGTTCTGCGAAAGAATTTTTGGTCCTGTTAAGGATATTAGCCCCCACGATGCAAAGTTCAAGGGTGTGCGATCTCGCGAAGCAGCTGTAGATAAAAACGGCGAAGTAGTTACAAAAAGCATCGTTCGCCGCGAGCGAATGGGCCATATCAGCCTAGCCAGCCCTGTCGCCCACATTTGGTTCCTTCGGGGTACTCCAAGTGCTATGGGTCTTGTCCTCGGCATGACAGTCAAAAACCTAGAACGCGTTGCATACTTTGCCAGCTACATCATCAAGACAGTAGACACTGCAAAGCGTGATCAAATGCTAGCAGACAAAGAAGCAGAATTTAACGCTGCAAAAGAAGCCATCAAACTTCGTTACGAAGACGAAGCAAAGTCAGAAAACGCTAATATTAAAGCGCTTGCAGAACTACAGACAAAAGAGCTCGAAGAGCTCAGTGCAGACTTTGAACTCCTAAAAACACAACTTACGAGCCTTGAGGTATCGAACCTAATCAACGAAACAGACTACCGTAACCTACCAGACGATTTGCGTACACTTATCACTGTTGGCATGGGTGGCGAGGCGCTAAAAGAACTACTTGACTCTGTTGACCTCGCTAAACTCATAGAAGACCTCTCAAAGGAGGCTGACGAGGCCAAGGGACAACGCAAGAAGAAGCTAATGAAGCGGCTTCGACTGCTAGAGAGCATGGAACGTGCAGGCATTACACCAGGCAGCCTTTGTGTAAGCGTATTACCAGTAATTCCACCCGATCTTCGTCCTATGGTGCAGCTAACGGGCGGCCGTTTTGCAACTTCTGACCTTAATGACCTATACCGAAGAGTCATTAACCGTAATAACCGCCTAAAGAAACTCATCGATTTGAACGCACCAGAAGTGATTCGTCGCAATGAACAACGTATGCTACAGGAAGCTGTTGATGCCTTAATCGACAACAACAATGCTCGATCAGGCCGTGCTGTTGCTGCAACCGGGCAGCGCCGACGACTCAAGAGCCTCAGTGACATGCTTAAAGGTAAGCAA
>CAYUBG010000022.1:8965-10700 GCA_964442995.1 uncultured Candidatus Saccharibacteria bacterium
GGCCGTTTTCGACAAAACTTGCTTGGTAAGCGAGTTGACTATTCAGGACGTTCGGTAATTGTCGCTGGACCAGAGCTCAAAATCAATCAGTGTGGTCTGCCAAAAATGATGGCACTCGAGTTATTTAAGCCATTTGTCATTGGTGATCTAATTGCTAACGAACACGCTCATAACATTCGCTCAGCAACACGCATGATCGAAGCCGGTGAAACAGCAGTCTGGGATGCACTCGACACTGTCATCAAAGGTAAGTACGTACTACTAAACCGTGCGCCATCACTACACCGTTTGTCTATCCAGGCGTTTCAGCCGGTACTTATCGAGGGTAAGGCCATACAATTGCACCCCTTAGTATGTAAAGGATTCAATGCAGACTTTGATGGTGACCAGATGGCAGTACATTTGCCGCTCAGCGACCGCGCGCAAGAAGAAGCGCAGGAAATTATGGCCGCAAACCGTAATATTCTTAAGCCAGCTGATGGTTCACCAATTCTACACATTGAACAAGATATTGTGCTTGGTTGTTACTACCTAACCTATGAGCGTCCAGGCGACAAGCAAGATGAGAAGGCTTACGTGAATATTGAAGAGGCCCTAATGGGACTTGATAGTGGCGTCATAACGTTGCAATCGTTGGTTCGTGTTCCATTCCGGGGCGAAGTCCGCCATACAACATTAGGACGTCTACTCTTCAATGAAGTATTCCCAGAAGACTTTCCTTACCAAAACGAAGCTATGACCAAAAAGCGCCTTGGTAGTGTAATGTCGCAAGTTTACGCAAAATACGGCCAAGATCGTACTGCAGAAATTGCCGATGCGCTCAAGGATACTGGATTCAAGTATGCAACGATGTCTGGGCTCTCTATGGGTATGGACGATTTCCGAGAAGTTGAAGGGCTAAGCGATATCCTTCGTGAGGGTGAAGATCGCGCCGCTAAGATCAGCGAGCAATTCGACCAAGGGTTCATTACAGATGATGAGCGATTCAGACTTACCATCGAAACATGGGCCGATATTGCAAACAAAGTACAAGACACTCTAACGACACAGTTCGAAAACGAAGATACTGCCATGTCTACTGCCGTCGTATCTGGTGCCCGCGGTAATATTGGCCAGGTAAACACAGCTGTTGGTATGTTTGGCTTGGTTGCCGATGCAACAGGTCGCACAATCGAACTTCCTATTAAGTCGAACTACAAACAAGGCTTTAGTCCACTAGAATACTTTACGGCCACTCGTGGTGCTCGTAAGGGTATGATTGATACCGCCCTAAAAACAGCTGACTCAGGCTATCTTACACGTCGACTTGTTGATGTGAGCCAGGATGTCTTTACGCTGGACGAAGAAGATACTGATCCAGGATTTCATATCTACCGGGCGGATGCTGATGAGATTGGCGTAAGCTACGCATCGCGTTTGCAGGGCCGGTTTGCAGCCGAATCAATTGGCAAGCATGTCAAGCGTGGTCAGCAAATAACAGCAGAGATTGCAGCCGCTATCGAGGCAGACGAATCACTTGATGGCGTTAAGATCATGAGCGTATTGAGCTGTTCTAGTGTTCGAGGGGTCAATCGCAAATCTTACGGTGTTGATCCTGCTACCGGTTTGTTGGTTGCAGATCATCATCCTGTTGGAGTTATTGCTGCGCAGAGTATTGGTGAGCCTGGTACACAGCTAACCCTACGTACGTTCCACTCTGGTGGTGTTGCTGGTGAAGACATTACGACTGGTTTGC
>CAYUBG010000022.1:10710-11742 GCA_964442995.1 uncultured Candidatus Saccharibacteria bacterium
AAGAGCTATTTGAAGTTCGAACACCAAAAGGGCAAGCATTCCTCGCAGACATAGACGGTGTCGTAAATGTTTGGGAAGAAGGCGATCATTCAGTCATTCAGATTACTGCAAATGCAGATAGCAAGATTGAGCTAAAGCTTGGTGAGCGAACTGCCAAGATTGCATCAGGGACGGAAATTGCAATCGGCGATGTTGTCGCAAGCAATGATGATGGCTCTGAGCCGCTTATATCACCAATTGCCGGAAAAGCTTCAGTAACCAAAAAAGCTGTAGTTATTACTCCTGCAAAACAGGGTGCAGTTAAATACGATATCCCTGGATTTAAGCAGATCGTCGTAAAAGATGGCGATACCGTAGTTGCAGGACAACGCCTAACTAATGGCTCCATTAATCTTCACGAATTAATGAGACTACAAGGCGTCGAGGCGACACAGCGGTACATCATGAATGAAATCTTGCGTATTTTCGCAAGCCAGGGGCAAAATATTGCCGACAAACATCTAGAGATCATTGTTCGGCAGATGTTCAGTCGAGTGCAGATTGAAGACGCAGGAGACAGCGAATTTGTTACCGGTGACGTCGTGAGTAAGCTTGCGGTCGTTGAAGCAAACGATAAGCTCGTTTCGGCTGGCAAAGATCCTGCCAAATACACGCAGTTGCTACTTGGTATCACTAAAGCATCGCTTTCTACAGATTCATTCCTGAGTGCTGCAAGCTTCCAAGATACAACACGTGTATTGATCAGTGCCGCTACCAGCGGCAAGGTAGACCACCTATTTGGTCTAAAAGAAAATGTAATATTGGGTCGTCGAATTCCTGTCGGTACTGGTGCTGCAGCAGCCACAGATGAAGACGAATCAGTTGACGAACAACAGTAATAATGGTAATGTAAAGAGTCTATATGCCAACAATCAATCAATTAGTACGAAAACCACGAGTTCGGGTGACAGCCAAAAGCAAGTCACCAGCACTGCAGCGCGTGGTAAACAACCTCAAAACCAAGAACTACGAAAAGCATGCACCTTTTAAGCG
>CAYUBG010000023.1:0-929 GCA_964442995.1 uncultured Candidatus Saccharibacteria bacterium
ATCCTCTTGAGCAAGCGTAGCTGCCGTTTGAAATGCGTCAACTATGTTGCACCAAATGGGAATTATCGGACGCTTCGGCGTCCTTTTTCTTTGTCGCTAATCTTTGTATGTAAAATTCTCATCTTCAAGCAACTCTTGAATCCAGGTAGATAAATGCTTGGTGCCTATTGGTTTACCGGCGGGATTGCCGGATTGGCCTGGCTTCCAGGGCTTAAGATTCTGTTCGTTTGCCATATATACTCACTGTATTTTCACTGCTTTCTACATATATCATAAAGCATAAGCGTATAGCAGAAAAGGGCTAATACCGCAATAAAATGGTATAATCAACCTAGTTACTTCGGCTAATGTTATGTCCAGATACCTTGACCTACAAATGAAAATTAAATTGAGATTCAAACGAGACAATATACTCGCTGATTTACGGCGTCTAGCGGCATTTGGAAAACTCGTGCTGATTGCATTAATCGCTGCCCTCGGAATATTGCTGATTGTTGCTGCCTTGCCTGACAAGGTTTTTGGCTATGAAGTATCGAATGTCTCCAATGGGGTTGTGAGTGGAGCGCGGCAGTATAAGTGGTTTCTCATTATCTTAGCAATCAGTCCAGCTATTTTCGCAGCTTCGCGCGGGACCATCAGGCACGTTACATTCAACATTTCTAATGCGTGGAATAAGTTTGTCATGCTGCTTTTTACTGCAATCTTTCTATATGCTTTTAGCATTAATCCATCTCGCTTTGACGCGCCGAATAGGCCATTTCTAATAATGATAATCGCCGACATGGCGTTGGTGGCTTCCGGGCTAATGCTGATGGTGCTTCTTACGCCGACAAAGAAAAGAGAGTTAAAAAATGCCGTCCTTGAGGCAGATGAGCTTTTGGGAGATGAAAGCAAGTTATCAGAAGACCAACAAAGCGTACTGCGAGACC
>CAYUBG010000023.1:1053-2673 GCA_964442995.1 uncultured Candidatus Saccharibacteria bacterium
CCAGCTTATTGGGCAGGAGGAAAGGCTACACTCAATTGGCTTATTTGGCGATTGGGGAACCGGAAAGACCTCAATTTATAAGCTGATGCGAGAAAAAATGATAAATAGAGATGACCTGATGTGGCTTGATTTTCAGCCATGGAAATATACTTCGCAAGAGTCGTTAGTGCTTGGCTTTTTTGGCGAAATTGGGCAGCTTATTGAGCGAAGCATCCCGGGTAAGCAAAATAGCCTCGCTCGATTAATAGAGGCATCTGAACCGATAGTGAAAAAATACGACGACACAGGTATTTTTAGTAGCATTTCTAATCACTTTAAGGCCGCCCTGGACGGCCGCGAGAAACCAGGTAAGTATATTGAGCGCATTTTAGAAAAAAACTCTAAACGCCTAATAGTAGTAGTCGATGATGCGGAACGAGGCTATAACGAAGAGCAAATTAATCGGGCACTGCAGCTTGCACATGAACTGAGCCGTGAAACACGCGTAACCTACCTGTTTATTGCCGACAAGGAAGCGCTACTGCAGGCGATGCCCTCACGGCTCGTGGGTCAGCAGCGTAACGAATACCTTGAAAAATTTATTGAACATGAGCTACACATACCCGCCCCTACAGACGCTGACTTACGAAATTATCTCAATGCTTTGCTTGGTAGTAGGGCAGATAAAATTCCTGAGGACTTCAAGATTGATGTGCGTAACTCCGTGATTAAAGATATGCATTCTTATCGTGGTGTCTTGAAGGTGTTTGACAGATTTATATGGCAGCTTGAGGAGAGATTTTATGAACGGTCAGTATAAAGTAAATCTCGACGACAAGTTTGCACTGGACTATATCCTGATTAAGCACTTCCAGCTATGGCAGGACATGAACAGAAATCGCAAAACCTACGTCGGCACACTAACTGATAGTGAATGGCTTTGGGAGGCTGGCTTTAGTGAGGAGGAATACATAAAACAACGCCGAGACCACATAGAAAAACAACTAAATTTGATTGATTCTGAGCAACAACGAGCTTTAGTTAAAGGCACCTTAGAATCATTATTCCCACCACTTAAACACATATTGGATGGCTTACCAAAGTCCTATGAGGACCTCGTAAAGTGGCAGCAGGAGCGTAGAGTAGCGCATCCCGATGTCTTAGATACATACTTTGGTGCCAGTAGTAGGGACGAACTTTATGCTCGAGAAAATAAGCTAGTAAACCAGAAGCTAAAAGATGCGGATAAATTATCTGACCGACAGCTTCGTACGCGTTTCAAGGCCATTTATGAGGAGGCAAAGAAAGAGGATGCAGAAGAGTCAAATATTATGACTATAATGCGCGAATATATCCTCAGGGAATTCCGTGAAGACACATTAACAAAAGTCTTGCGAGCTAGCCTACATTCCTACTTGGCAACAACGGGATACATGGTTCGTGACGAAAATAGAATATTGGTACGTATACTTTCAACGATAAACAATGCTCTCGAGAGGATTAAAAGCAAAGAAACGCAGCAAGAAATGCTAGAGTTTATTTTTCGCGATATTGAAAAATCTATCCTCCATCCGAGCACCGCACTTACGATGCTGTTATATATTCATCCAACTAGGGATAATCACTTTTTTGCGCTGAGAG
>CAYUBG010000023.1:2683-11324 GCA_964442995.1 uncultured Candidatus Saccharibacteria bacterium
CGAATGGCGTTTTATTGTCTATCAGTGGGCATTAAGCATTTCTAACGACGGGAAGATTAACAGTGTGGTCGAGGTGCCTTTTGCGCAAGTGAGATACGAAAACGTAAATAAATACGTCTTCGACATACTGAACTCTGATGATGAATTGGCATACAGGGTTATATACACACAGTTCTGGAAAAATGACCTTTACGATACGGAAGACAGAGAGAAATGGGTTGTACGCGGCAACTTGGAACCGTACGATACAAAACTACTCGGCGAACTAGCTAGAAAACTTGTTAATAAAAGCTCATTGTCGGTTCGGCAGAAGACTGAAATGCGCGCTTTTCTTGAAGCGTTTGACAGGGCTATTAGCGGCTATGGTTAGAGTGTAAGTCTCACGCCTCACTTAAGAACTAAATATTCTTGATAGGGGCTAACTAATAACTCTTGCCATCTCAGCAGTTCATCTCTTATTTCGTTTAACTTTTCGCCCACGTATCGCACCAAGATGACTCCTGAAAAGCTCCCTTTTCGGGATCCTTTTGTTTGTTGGCCGCACTAAGCTATAATTAGCCCCTATAAGAATAAGTTAGTAGAAGGAGCAAAAATATGGCAACTGGTTACTGTGTGAAGTGTAAGGAAAAAGGCGTAGAACTGTCTAATGCTGAAGTTGTCCAGACGGCCAAAGGTGGCTACATGGCCAAAGGCAAGCACGAAAAATGCGGCACAACAGTGTGCGCAATGATGTCTAAAGAGAATGCCGAAAAAGCTGTAGCAGACGGCGCCAAAAAGTCTTACTAGAGTTTAAGTACTTAGTTGTTAGTTGTTAAAACAAATACCAGTCGAAGGACTGGTATTTTGGTGTGTATATCTTGTTGTGTTGGCTGCGCCAGGAAACACGCCAGTTATCTGTAATGATGCTTTGATGTTCTTTTGAATATACCCTGTTTTAAAAACGAAACGGTGATAGTCCATGCAACGCTTTGACGAACTCTGCAAAACGCATGTTTGGCACTCCGTTGTAGCTGATGCACACATTTCCCGAGGCTTCATTTATTGCGAACCCTGGTAATAGCGCACCGGTTTCGCTATCTATAATCTGGAGTTCCATAGCTATTTCCATGCCAGACTTCCCGCCAGAGCCCCCGCAATCAGTCAAGGAAAGATTAACCGTGTCACCATCGGGGAATCCGGTAATAGTAGTCCACCCTGCCATAGCAAGCACCAGAGGTAATTCATCTAAATTAAGCGTGGCTGGGTCTATGAGGACTTCATTGCCAGTACCGCCCCTATAATACAAACTATCAGTGATTTCTTCCGCCCCTTCAACTTTTTCGGGCTTAATACTCCAGTCATTATCGTCAGCGATTCGTTCGCTAGTCGGCAAAACGACACTCGGAGTGTCGATGGGTGGTTGTCCGGATTCTAAATCCTCTCCGTCGTATTCTGGTGTATCTCCGAACTTCAGGACAATTGATTCTGAGAATGGTTGCATTGGGGTTGAGCCGGGTGTTTCGGCTGCCGACCAACTAGTGGGCCTGATACCGTAATAATGCTCAAGGGCGCCTCCGAAGAGTGCATAGAATGGATAATGCTGGCCTTCGATTTCTGTCCCGGCGCCAAAAATAATTGCCGAGGGGAGGGTGAAATCTTCGCATGGTATAGAAATAGTAGCTTCTTCTCGGCCGTTGAGCGCTTCGAAGACTAAATCCGCGAAATCCTTAGGTGAGCCAGAATCAGGGAAGCCCTGGTGTGCTTCTTGTACAACTTCTATAATATCCAGTCCTGAAGGCAGTCGAGTTATATTTGTGGTTCTGCCAAGCGCTGCCTCTACCGAATCAAGAACATCGTGCATTCGGTCGATAGCTCTCTTGCCATCATTCTCATATGTATAACCTGCGCTAAAATTTGCTCTGATTGGGTTACCGAATTCGTTGATTTGTCCTTCCACCTCGTATCCGCTGTATGACCCTGATGCAAGCACAGAACTGACATGTCTACCATAGGTGCCATCAAGGGAAATGACATGGCCACCAGGTATGCTTAGGCCTACTGTATCCAAGCGCATTTCCTTCCGGTTCCTATAATCAACCCCTTCTAGGCCGGTGCTATGAGTAATGTTCATAATTATCGGCGTATCCGCAGATAGTCCCAAAATGTCATAAAGACCGTCACCGATCTCATTTCCTCGTTCAACTGCTTCGATTTCCACTAGTGGCTCGCCCGCATCTCTTGCCGCAAGTAGACGTTCTCCAAGCATTTGAAAACGTGCCTCTTGTGTAGAAAAGGTTCTTTCATCTACTTGGTGCAGTGCGTCTAGAGATACTTGCCCAACAGCTTGTAGTCGCCGGCTTACATCCGAAACTGTAAAAGCCGCCGGAAGGCTTTCGCCAGAATAACCACCAGTTAAATCAGAAGACATATAAACGTACTCCTTGTAAAAATATGTAGCAACTATACCATCATCTAACAGAAATACAATATTCATTTTTGATATTATTGTATGCGTTCGAGGGGTTATATGTTGACATACGGGTGCTATTGACGGGTAATTTGCTGTCTGATGGGTATGAATTTGATGAACTTTATGCAACATTTTTGTTTTGGATAGATCAAAATCAACAGCTACTCAATCACAGGGTAAGCATCTTAAAAGAAACAGATCTCGTGGTCTCTTTGTTATAGTAGGGTCATGAGTGATGATACGCGAGTAAAAGTTGGGGTAGGGGTGTTGGTAATTAAAGATGGCAAAGTTTTGTTGGGTAAACGAAAAGGTTCTCATGGTGTAGACGAGTATGGTGGCCCTGGAGGTCATTTAGAATATGGCGAGACCGCAGACCAAACAGCCTTGAGAGAGATAGCAGAAGAATGCGGAATTAGCGTAAAAAATCTGCGGGTACTTTGTGTATCGGATCTACTGACTTATTATCCAAAGCATTATGTCGATATTGGGTTTGTTGCAGATTGGGATAAAGGCAGCCCGCAGGTGCTCGAGCCACATAAATTAGAGTCTTGGGATTGGTACGATATTGATAAACTCCCAAAAAACCTGTTCGGGTGCGTTAGCGCTTATGTGGAAGCATATAAAACAGGCAAACAGTATTTTACGTTTCCAATTCCGACTAACTTACAAAAAATCAGTCAAGAATTGAAAAAACATAAATAAAGTGCTATAATATATTCATAATTTAAGGCGTATTCAATGTCAGAGTCACTAACATTTGCAAACTTCAGCCCCTTGCGAGATGGAGCGAGCGGTATCTATGACATTGGTAAAACAACAGGGGGTAGCGGGGTGATACCCGAAATGGCCAAAGCGTTTGGTCATGAGTTAACAGAACTACCAACTGCCGATAACCTGGGCAACCTCATTGCTGCAGTTGGTCCAGCTAAAGAATTACAGCAAAATATCGACGGTGTACAAGAAGTTCTCGGAACAAGCCAAGATGCTATTGGCATCGCTCGAGACTGGGTGGAGCGATCAGGCTTGTTGGTACCAGTAGAGCGAACTTTTGCAGGTGCAGACACAACACCGCGAGTTCAGTATGACCTAAGCATCATCACAGGGGGCGTTCGTAACTGGATGCATCGTCGTGCCGAATTACTTGAGCAGATACCAAGTTCGCATGTCTTACTGATTGCAGGCAACCGACCAATGAAGCCAGCGGAAGGTCCTGATGTCGAAGAGGGCATGACAGAACAGGATTATATGCGTGAGGTTATTGCGCCAAGAATAATTGGCAAAGGCGTATTGACTGATTTGGTCGAAGTCGCAAGTAGCGTTGGCAACGAAGTAATGGCTGAGGGTGCTAGAACAATTGCCGACATAGTAAATATGCAAGATGAGACAGTGTCTGTCATTGTTGCTTCGAATGCTGGTGCTTGGGTGCAGAATGTTGGCCAGGTACGCCGCGCAATACGAGCAATCAATCCAGATTTCGACGCTCAAGGTGATCAGCTTAGTGTAGCGTCTGATTCGTTTGCACTAGGTACGGGCACAGAACCCACAGCTACACACCAAAATCCTTTCAGTGCCCTTGGACAAATAGCGCGAAATGCACAAGAACTAGCAAAGCATAGTCGTTAATAATCTAGATAAGTCTAGGGAATCGAAACGTACTAACAAATAGCCAGCATAAAAGTAGGGTTACTAATGCGGTTAGGGCGCCCGGTGCATGTAGCACGGCCAGCATGCCTGCTATCGTGCTTAATCCTACGGGAAGCCCCACGAAGCCTTGATATTTTTTTGCACGAAGCATGTTGTATCTTGCAAGCCGGAGGCCCGCACAAATAGGCAGCAAGAACGCAACCAACTGAATCCGTACGTCGCTATAGCGTGTCGCTATTATTACAAATGGTGCTATGCCAAAAGTAACCAAATCTGCGATGGTATCTAGCTGTGCGCCATATTCGGACGCTTGATTTAATTTACGCGCAAGCCAACCATCAATCGTGTCTAGTACCGCACCCAATAAGAGCAGTAAACCAGCTGCCGCGAAGTGTCCTGACATCGCCAAACGGATAATGATCGTGCCAACAATAAGGTTGCCCAATGTTATGTAACTAACTGGCTTGAGCAATTTATGTATTGATTTTTCCAATGATTGTTTCTCCGGCTTTAACTTTCTGACCTAAATAAATCGTGGGGTGTATGTTGGAAGGTAGGACTACCGTAACCTGCGAACCAAGATTGATTCGTCCTAATATAGCACCTTTTTGTATTGTATCGTTTGGCAGTACATAAGTCTCTATGCGACGAGCGAGAAAACCCGCTATTTGTATGACTTTAATCTTGTAGTCGCGATTTTTGATGAGTATCTCGGCTTTTTCGTTTTGCAGGCAGCCACGAAAAGATTGCGCAGGCAAAAAACGACCACGATGGTGTCGTACGTATTCGATCGTTCCTGTGGACGGTGATCGATTGTAATGTACATCTAGGGGTGACATATAAATAGATATGATAGTGCCACTTGTATCTACGTCATTTGTTAGCGTATGAATGATGCCCTTAAGGCGTTGGTTGCCTTTAAATAATGTGATGTTTTTGCGGACAAAAGGCTCGATAGCAATTATCTTGCCGTCTGCAGGTGAAACTAGTTCATTATATTTAGCCATCGACGAGCGCTGTGGGTTGCGTAAAAATACAAATCGCCAGAAGAGAAGTAGAACAATTACGAGCAATACCATGGCTACAAAAATAGGCATGCATACATGATAAGTTATTTCCGATTTTGCTGTACACCAAAAACAAACTTTGGTGTAAAATCGTAGATCTAGATGCATTCAACATTTCTTTTTGTGGTGATACTACTAGCCATGTCGGCGGTCTGTTCGGGCTTGAACGTTGCCTTAATGGCGCTTGAGCCAGCCGATTTGCGTCGTAAGGCTCGGTTGGGCAATAAACAAGCAAAGCAAGTATTACCGTTACGCAAAAACAGCCACCTTAGTTTGGCCAGTATTCTGCTTACCAATGTTGCAGTTATATCAGTTACTTCACTGGTCTTAGAGCATCGATACAATGGTATTGTCGCAGGGATAGCAAGTACGTTACTAATTGTGGTATTTGGCGAGATCTTCCCTCAGGCGATATTTTTGAAGCGAGCGTTGCAAGTAACTGCCTTTTTATCTCCGTTGCTACGAATCATGGTTATTGTTACGTACCCGATAGCCAAGCCACTACAGCTACTACTTGATAAGTTGGTTGGACATGATCCTGGCAAATTACACTCACGCCATGAGCTGGGCATGATAATTTCGGAGCACTCCGGCAAAAAAGGGAGTGAGCTGGATGAGGATGAGGTTGAGATAATTAAGGGAGCGCTCAAGCTGAGCGAAACCCGAGTATCGGACGTAATGACGCCGATAAGCCGAGTGTATCGGCTCAGACCTGACGCAGTCATAGACGCAGCAAAGATTGACGAGATTAAAGATCAGAACTACAGCCGTATACCAGTATTTGATAAAAAGCAGGCTAAACCTTACGGCGTGCTTCTGATGAAGGACCTTGTCGATATAGATTTTGATGAACGATCATACAGTGTGAACGAGCTACTGCATCATCCACTAAAAGTGGTTGGCTCGCGGGTAGCTCTAGACACTATGTTCCGTAAATTTATTGCTGCGCGGTCGCACCTGATGCTAGTAGAGAAGAACGACCGGATTGTGGGTATTATCACCATTGAGGATCTATTCGAGCAGCTGCTTGGCCACGAAATAGAAGACGAGGCCGACTCGTTACGACCTAGGTAATTCTTCGCAGTAAAGCACTATTTTTTGATGCCGTATATAGCGTGTATACGAAGTGCGTTGGGGTTTTGGCTGTACGAAGTACCGTCTTTTCGTTTTAGAGTTGAGTTCTCGATTTTTATGAAGCCATCTACGGTGATCTGTTTCGCAGTGTCAGTTGATGGAACGTATGCTCCCGTGAACTGATCTATGTAGCCTTTGCCGGCCGGTATCTCTGCTTTTATGCATGCTGTTTGGGGTACTAATTCACTTGCGGAGCCGTCCATGCTTACTATTTTAGAATTCATTGGTGCTGCGTCGGTGGGTTTTTGGTATAGACTCATCACCATTTGCACACTTGTTCCTTGCAGACTGGTGTAACGCACGCATACTGAGCTTGATTTGCTAAACTCACTCTTGGATATCAATGAGGTTATGGGGGTATCAACTGTTCGCATGACCATGCCGTTATTAGCAGATCGGGATATAAGTTTACCGCCACTCATTTGGTTTATGTCTCTGTCAAAACTATGGGGAGGAGTCGCGGCAAAGCTTCGGAATACTAGTGCACCGCCAACGGTTGCAAAAGCCAGAAGCATTACAAGTCCACGTTTTTTTGGAGAGGTGATTATGCTCGAAAAATCTGCCATTCTTCTAATCCGTTGACTCACTGATTACGCTTATAATAAGCCATTAGTTAGGAAGTTGGCAACCAATTAGTTATTAGCGAATTTCGTTATCGATGCCGTGTTCCTTACGGAAATAATCTTCCTGTATGCTGGCTATCTGCTGTTGCTCTTTTTTAACCGCGAGCCACCGGAGTAGATATAATGCTCCAACACCTATGGCCATCAGGACGATAAGGCCGATGAGTATTTTTACGATTAACGAGGCATTACCTTTTTTACCGAGCAGCACAAATGTTGTTTGATCTGTAAGGTCCAGTCGTGCCTCTGACTTGATAGGCTTAGTTGGTATTTCTTGCCAGTCGTTCGAAAGTGTGTAGAACGAATACGCGCTGTATGGTTGCTTTTTGACATTGACTGTCACGATAACCGGCTGCTTAAACCTGGTCACAATAGTGCCATCGCTTATTTTGCACAATATCTCATAAGGGCCAACAACCGTTTCGTACTTGTCTTTTGTAGGCGAGAGCACGTCATTATTAATTCGTAATGAGCAATTCGCTTCGCTGTCAAACGCACTCTTAGGGATCGTTACATTGACCTTCTGATCATCGCTGGTGAGTGTTGTTTGATCTGAATCGGTATTTGCCTGAAATAGCTCAGTCGTGACCTGAGACGTCGCGTATTCTGACTTTAGGTCATTGACACCAATTACGCGTAATCGGTAATAATATGTGGTTCCAAAATCGACTGTTGTGTCGTCGTAGCTTTCTTCGGGGGTATTATCTTTTCCGACTTTGTCCCAGTTTTTCTGATCAATGGATCGCTCGAGCTCGTAGCCAGAAAGCCCAGGAGAGTAGCTGGGATTCTTCCACGTCAAGCGGACCGTTGTCTTGTCTTGGTTCGTGCTACTAAAGTCGCTTGGCGAGGTAGGTGGACCACTGACTGATGGTGCAGATGAGCTGCTACCTGGCGCGGCACCACCACGCCCGCCGGTACTGCCACTGCTGCCAGAATTTGATCCAGTTGCACCCGAAGAGCCTGATGACCCGCTGCCGCTAGATCCTCCAGATGATCCACCGCCTCCTCCGGAAGGTGGCTGTGGTGGGTTATTGACGGTAACTTTTCGCGTGGCAGCGCTACTGCCAGCTCCATTGGAACAAGTAATGCTATATGTTTTTACGCCGGCAGTCGCTGTGTCGCCTGTACGATTTTCGGACCCATTAGCAGGCTTGCTGCCGCCCCAGCTCCCAGAAGCGGTGCATATACTAGGGTTATTTGAGGCTGACCAGCTAAGTGTTAAGCCAGTTCCTTTTGCGACTGATATGTCGCTGTTTGCACTGTTTGCTAGTAGTGTGACCGATGGGGGGTTGGTCACGGTGATCGCAGGACCATAGCACGGTTCTGGTATAAATCCATTGAATACGATAGCAATTCCCCAGTCGAACGAGTAGACACCTGGTGTTGTAGGGGCAGTCAAAGTGAGATTGAACTGTACCGTCCCCCCAGGAGGTATATTTCCCGGTAGGTCCAGTCCGCTAGCGCTCCAAATACTGCCCGAAACGCGGTATTCGGCCAGCGCAACACCAAAATTTGGTGAGTATGTAGATGAGCCGCTATTGTAGAACTTAACTGTTCCTGTGAACCGTTCACCAGGCCTGACCACCGTTCTGCTAGGCGTGACCTGTTGGCAAGTTGCATGATGTGATGGGTCGGAAGTGATTGGTGGTGTTGCGGCTTTGGTCGATAGTAGCAGGGCAACTCCTCCGGTAAGAGCAAACGCCAGAGTAAAAAGTACAGTAGCC
>CAYUBG010000023.1:11334-11735 GCA_964442995.1 uncultured Candidatus Saccharibacteria bacterium
GATTTGCCAGTAAAGCGAGTAACGAAGCGTTGAGCAGGTGAAGCTGACGTTCTATGTTTCGTCTCGGACATAGTCATATTGTAGCTGATTCTTCTGCAAATGCATGCAGGCAAAAAATGACCATACCGCTAGGTCGGTTGACTAATTTAAACATAAGTGCTAATATAGCAGTTTTGCCAAGCAAGATAACCGAGATTTATATATCACTATGCAACCAAATGATTCCAACGTGCAATATGGAGAGCCGGAGATTTATCTGCCGTTTGCTGCTGCTGTAGAAATGGGAATACTAGACCCGGCGGCAGTTACTACGCATACTCCTCATGGTGCGGTTGATCTGCTTCGAGCCGGCATTATGCCATCTGACGGTGGCGTGGTTGATTTGCACGGCGCACCAGCAG
>CAYUBG010000024.1:0-6368 GCA_964442995.1 uncultured Candidatus Saccharibacteria bacterium
TCTTCATTCAGTAGTTCGTCGGTTGGTTCTTCTCCTAATTCTAAGTAGTGTCTGTCGACAGGGTTGTATACCAGGCCATCAGAGCTTTGCTCATAATCAAGGTGCCCCACCATTCCTAGCACTTCATCATGCAGCGTTTCAACTTCGCCTGGCTTGCCATGACATACGTACAATATCTTTTCGCCATAACGGCGTGCTTGTTCTGCTGCTCTATGGGTATGCAACACCAATGGACACGCGGCATCAAATACCGTTGCACCCTTCTGTTCCAATGCAAAAACAGTGTCAGGGCCAACCCCGTGCGCACTCGTCACTACGATGCTATCACTAGGGATATCATCAATGGAATCGACAAATTCTACGCCATTTGCTCGATGCTTATTGGTGACTGTTTTATTATGAACAATTTCATGTAGTCCATAAATCTTTGGAATACCCGACTCGTGTGCGATTTGTGCGATGTCTGCCAATAGATCATCAGCAGCTTTTACGCCTTCGCAAAATCCAAAATGCTGAGGAAAAACAACCGGTTCTGTCTCTGGTAACATGGGATTACCGTAACATAAATCAGTGTTTTTATAAAATGCTACTGTATACCTAACGTTGCGTCGCTAAGATCGTTGGCAGTGAAGTCTTTGGTATCATCAACCTTCTTTAGGCTCGCGTCGAGGGCGGTTGAAGTACTGTCGATGTCTGCACTCTTGACCTCATTCGTAGTTTTGTCGGTTGGTTGGGTAGCAGCGGGCGTGCTGCTGGTAGTTTTCTTGTTCTTCTGAGAAGTTGAGTAGTAGGCATAACCTGCACCCGCAATAAGTGCCAACGCCACAAGTACAGCAACGATAATTACTATGGTCTTGCTACTCTTCTTTGGCGGCTTGGCCATGCTCATATTAGGCGTCACAACATCAGACGGAGCCCCAGGTTGTGTAGGTACGGGAACACCCAGGTCTTTTGCGTCTTCTTCGCTCAATGACGACAAATCTAGCCCAGCACCCTTTTGCGGACTAGCATTGCTAGCATCAGGGCTCTGTATCGGAGATTCTGGCTCTGACGACGGCGAAGCAGCACTGGGCTGTTCAGGGGGCAGTGCGTTATCTGCATTCAAAGATATTACATCAGGATTACTTGCTGGTTTTTCCACGACTGGTTCAGTTGTTACTGGTATGGATATACCCGTTGAGCCACTTGGCGCGGCAGTCGCTACATCGTTACCCTCTGTCGGTCCTGCAGGATTGGTAGATGGCCGTTTGACATCATCCATTATTGCGCACCTCCTGTTGTCTTAGTCGTATCAGTTGTTGCTTTTTTGTCTAGATCAGCTCGAATTGCCTTAAGCGTCACCTTGATCGTATCGTTCACATAGCTACGAATGGCAGTAGCGTCATCGGCAACTGTTTTGCGAGCAGTTCGTGCATCCTCAAGTGCAGCTTTGAATCCTGTCGGATCTGCCAAGCATCCAAGTGCTTGCACATCGCTCAGAGCTACTTTATACGTTGTGAGATCTTTTTTGAATGTGTCAATCTTTGCTTTTAACGCTGTTCGTTCTGTCTCTAATTCTGTTGTAGATACATTTGCCGCCTTTAGCTTGGCGATGAGCTTATCGAGATGGCTAAGCAACTCATCATAGGCCTTACTGCGGGCAGTTATGCCTGAATTGACCTTTATCTCTTGTGTTTTTACGATTCCTTGTGCTGCAACACATTTGGTTTTTAGCTTACTAGCTTCGGCGGCAGTTAGTTTAATGTTAAGCCGCGCGATACGTGCTTTTAGCCTCTCTGTCTGGGGCTGTTTTGCCTTTTCCGCTTCGACCAATTTTTCAATTGCTTTTTCTGGATCTTCAGTTGACTCGTCTTTGGTCGTAGTAGTCGTATTGGTAGCCGTACTGCCCGAACTACCTGATGTTGAGTCGCTAGTAGAGGTTGCTGCAACTGCAAGTGGACTTACCAACAGGGTTGGCACGGCTAGTAGTAGCCCTATAAATAATTGTGTTTTCTTCATGAACTTTACCTTTTATGCTTATGGCAAAATTGTACCATATATGACCACCATCATACCAACTGATATGTGTCGCCATTCGATATAATAAACCCTTCTTTCCGCAGCGAATCCAGCACGTCATCAAGCCGTTCGTCGGTGAGCAGCTTAGCCAAATTGGCCCGAGTAAGTGGCTTCTTAGTGAGCTCGGCGATAATTTGGCCTCTCAACTGTCTTCGAGAACCCTCAAATTTTGATTGCACACTATAGTGTTTACTGCGCCGGCTAACATTACCAACCTTCGACTTTAAGAAGTTACCGTAGTCCATGAGTGCCCATCCCCAATCACGCGGATGCTCCTTGTCCCATGTATGTTGAATAATAGGCCATAGTTCTGCATCGGATACTTCGTTTGCATCACCAAAAAAATGATGAATATACACCGTACGAATATTGGTTTCTATAAATGGCTCACATATGTTGAATGCGTAGCAGCAAATAGCGGCGGCTGTGTTTTTTCCAATACCCGGTAGCTGTACAAGTTGATCCAGCATAGTCGGTACCTTGGCGTTATGCTCTGCACTTATAATTCTTGCTGTCTGCCATAAATATTTCGCTCGACGATTATAACCAAGTCCTTGCCATGCACGCACAACATCACCCAACGGAGCGTTGGCTAATGTCTGCACATTCGGAAATTCTTGCAGGAACATAGCGTACCTACTTTCGACTCGATTAGCTTGGGTCTGCTGCAACATTATTTCGCTGACCAGTACATGATATGGATCAAGAAACCCATAACCGTCGGGTTGTCGCCATGGCAAATCGCGTGCGTTATGGGCGTAATACTCCCAAACATCAGCACAGAAGCTTTGCATTTTACTGTCCATCTGGCGTATGATAGCGTACTTTGGTTACTGTGAGTATTGATTTTTTTGTATTTTTATGGTAATATATTTCCCTCTACTTGATTGTATGAGTTTGGATTATGCGTAAATCTTCTGTAGTGCTGCTAATCAGTATTTTGTCGACGATATTTACCGCCGGCTCGATAGCTGCTGCTCTCGTATCAAATGCAGATCAGCACCAAGCATCGTTGATAGAACCGATCATAATCGAGAAAAAATCTTCGCTTGCGCAAAAACCAACGCAACCCACTCCCACTACAAAAACCACCTCCTCTACCGGTTCAGCGGTTTTGGCAAAAAATTCAAATATCGAGTCGTGTGGGCCACCGCAACAGCAAACGCAAGCCGTCGTGCCGCAAAATGAAACGGAAGGGCTTCATATATCTTCAACCAAAATCGGCTATTACACAGTATACGGTAACACCAAGTCTGAACTGATCAGTCAGCTATACTACTGCACGCCAGTGCCAATACATCAGGGACACTATGCCGCTAGTACCGAGTATGTTGTCAATTGGTCTGTAAACTATTCGGCTTTAGACGACGGCAGATGTGCCGTCGATTCACCACGTGTCAACATGGGGATAGCACAGACATACCCCCGTTGGGTAAATACACAACCTGCCATACAAACTATGCAAACAATTTGGGATACGTTTATGTCGCACGTAACCGAACACGAAAATGGCCATGTCGATATCGACAAAGACTACGCCTGGCGACTATTTCGCATGCTGAGCGATGAACCTCCAGCAGAGTGCCTAGCCCTACAGACCAGTGTAGGTACTAAAGCGCAACAGATTATTAATAGCCTAGATCAAGCAAATAATGACTACGATGCGAAGACGCAGCACGGAACTACGCAAGGCGCAGTATTGTAGCGTTTTATGACTTACGACTCGCAAACCACTGCATAATAACCGCGGCACTAACCCAATACGGCACAATGCCGATTAACGTATCGCTGATCGAGTGCGAATGTCTATCTACAGCCAAAAACGAAATGACCAGAAAGTATACATAGGTTATATAACTAACCCATCCCTGCCAACTATGTGGCAGGTAACTGCCACGAACTTTGATAAACCATGCTTTTGTTTGCTTTGTTTTCTTCGCCACTTACCAATCTCCTTTATCGCACTTTTTCTGCCAAAAATATATGTGCGGCCCAATACACGATGGCAGCACAAACACCAGTCGCGACCAAGAGAAAAATCGTCTCCATTACCGCGCCGATGTCGCTTGCCTTCTGGAAGTCACCACTGCCAAAGCCCTTTTTATTTAACACCGGGGGCGCCTGACGATCGGGTAGTGGCTTGCCCGAGGAATCTGTCGATAAATCAACCATATGCTCTTATCATACCGCGAACCGTCCAGGTGCAATAGACTACTGATGCATGCTCAGGTACAAGAAAGTCAGCAAGTAGCCAAACAGGCCCGCCAGTATTATCAGCCCGATAGCGGTTAGAAATTTAGTAAAACGCGAATGCAACAGAGGACCAATACCAACTCGACGTACCACAGCTTTTGTCTTGGGCGATTTTTTAGTTCGTTCTTTCTTGTCGTTCGATTTTGTTGCTACCGAGATATCAAACGGGTCGCGATATTCTGCCATATACCTACGTTACCATAAGCATTACGTGGCCCAAACTCAAAATAGCTAATAGTAGTACCAGCGATCGACGCCTTCTGTATGAGTAATGTCACGGATCTTCTTGGCTTCACCGCCGTCAATATTTAAGACATAGTCTGCCGTCTCGTTAGTATTATGGATCCGGTATACCAATGTATGATCATCTAGCCAACGGGTTGGGCCACTGAGGCCGCTTTGGCTTTTGAGTATTTTGTCGGACTTTTGGCTAACATCGTACAGCAGAAGTGTCCCCTTGCCATCTCTTTCCTCAATCCACAAACTCTGCTTCGAATTTGGGTTATCCACATAACTCCGACTTTGCATAGTCGTTGGTGCGTTTGCTTGTTTTGTAGCCTTATTTTCACCTATCGTATGACTATACCACTCCTGCCCTACAGACCAATCCAGTTTTCCATAATCAGTTCGGAATATATTCCATACTTCTTTGTTGAGTATTGTCTGCTGATTACTACCATCGGCTCGCACCTTTAGTAACCCGATGGTCGCACCAGCCGAAAAGGCTGTCGATGGTGCAAAATATACGTCACTACCAATCATCATTAGATCATTGAAAGAGTTACTGCTTGCTAGTTCTTTTTTATCTTGCGTTTTGTAATCATACGCAAATAGTCGCTGGCGCTTGGGGTTACCACCACTCGCCCCTGCTATAACCTGAGCAAACACGAGTCGCGACCCGCTCCACCCCAACACTTGTAGGCGCTCCGATTGAGCTACGTTTACCGTAGAGTCGTCCGACAAATCAATAAGTGTTAGAGTACTGAGCAAAAATCCATCCTTGTTGCGCGCGTTCTCTCTGGTAGAGACCAGCGCCACCATTTCGTCTGCTGGATGCGTAACCAGACCAATAGAAGATTGCTCGTAACCCGTACCCTTCAGCACCAGCGATTCATTTTTGCCATCTACATCTATTTTGTAAACGTCGTATTTACCGGATCGTTTACTGACGAATGGTTGTTTGCGATCCGAAACAAGCGGTAGTTTCTTTACCTCTTTGTGAGATGGATCAAGCTCGACAGTCTCGGTCCTATAGTGGTCTGCCTTTATCTTGGCGGTTAATGGGCTATCTTTACCCGCATCTACTGTCAAAACTAGCTTACCGTCATCGTCGGATACCGCGTCAAATTCGCCACTAGTCGCCTGCGCTTTTGTAATTGGCTTGCCTGATAGCCAGTCAGTGAGCAAGTAGCTATATTGGGTTCCAATCGGTGTAAGCTCTAGTTTGTCGAGTGGATTACTGCCCCAACCAATGGTTACTGTTTTCGTTTGCTCTGCAAATGCTCGTTTTTGCACGACCATCTTAGTACGACCAAGTACCAAGTGCCGCAGCGTGACTTTACCGTCCCCGTCGGTCGTACCGGTTTGATTTGCTAATTTAACTTGCACGTTCCGTAACGGCTGGCCAGTACTCTGATCACGAATACTTAATGATGCACTGGCACGAACACCCACAGTGTTCAGTACAAAATATCTACTGGGCGGTATTGCCAACACCACAGCCAAAAGCAATAAACCTGCAGCAAATGTTGCATAACGCAATTTTTTGTTTTGCCACCATTTTGTAATCAGCTCTTTTAGTTTTTGTATTTTGGTTTTGGGTGCATGTTCGGCGATAGACTGTTCGATCCGTTCATCAACCGCAGCAAGCAGCTCCTCGCTTTCGGCAATGTCATCTTCTTTTTTGGCCGTATCTTCACTGGCAGGCTCAAATACATCGCCTGTTTCAGGCTTGGGGGGCGCTGACTCGTTCAGCACGCTAACCGGAGGCGAATCTTCGGAAGTTGGGCCCATAAGCTGCTCGACACTGGCGGCTTTCGACTCATCGGTAGATTTAT
>CAYUBG010000024.1:6378-8074 GCA_964442995.1 uncultured Candidatus Saccharibacteria bacterium
ATATAGAGTCACTATTGCTATAATAAAATAAGAAGCGTTTATTAAAAATTTTTGCATATGTTTATATTATGCCAGGGCACAATGAATGTACACAATTTACAGCTACCACAGCGGCAAATAGCCTGAACTATTCGGAAAGTTGCAGCGTGGGGTTGTTGCGCCAATGTCATGGTGAACATAACCGCCAGCCGAAATAACATACATGTCACTATTTGGCATCTTCTGGTAACTGCCCTCGGCATGTACAGCAGGCAACGAACCATTTGCAGTTGCCTTGATATTAAGCCTGAGAAGTGGCACGGGTACTAGTGAAGAGCCATTATTGTCCCAGAATTCGTTCCATTGTCCTCCGCCATCATTAAACGATGCAGGGACACCCGTGGTTCTGCGAGGAAATCGTATGTCACCAATATGCTGTTCTTGCTGGCCAGGAAACGTAACGTAGTACCCGAACCAATCACCAATCCCATCAAACTCTGCACGTGTAATTCTAGTCTTGTAATGACCGATTGGAAGGGAGCCAAAATTTTTGCGAAGACTTATAAAATTCGCACCTGTTTCGACACCGTTCAATATGGTTGCGCCCGAGTTTGTGCGAATATTTGATGTGTCATTAGTATTCCAACGAGACCAGATCACCATACCGGTAGTTTGAATACCGAAGTACTGCCCTGAAGCACCGATGTCAGCATCATACATTTGAATATAATAATGACTACTCGTTCCACTTGGATTTTCGATAATATCAATTTCATGATTTATCTCATATATATCAGGCACGTTAAAATGGTAATTTACATAGGTCATGCCGCCCCACTGGTCTGCTGCTGTTGGTGCAGTGTACTTACAACTAACCCCATTGGTAAACTTCGTGCCAGATCCTCCTGAAGCAGAACTACTAACAAGCGGCTTGGCTTTTGGCGTCAATACACCCGATTCGCTTTCGACCGATCGAACCGTTACTGCCGCTTTAGTTAATACAACGATGATACCTGCTGCAGTTATTATCGCAATGAGTGATGTGATTCGAGCATATTTGCGTAAAAAAACAACTAAACTAGCAGGGGTCATTCCATAGTTTCTTATAGTCATTATGTATAAGCGTAAGTATTGACGAGACTCTTGTCAAAGCTACTTGGCGCGACTTCGATAGCGCGCAATGGCCAGAGGTACAAAAACCACCAATATACCAAGCGACCAAACAGCACTCTTCCATACGGCACCGTTGCTAGGGAGTCCCAGGGCTAATTCTCGCGCTGCCAGTACCAAGTGCGTCACTGGCTGATTGCGTGCGAAAGCCTGCAGCCAACTGGGCATTGTCTGTATTGGTACAAATGCAGCACTAGCAAAAGTAAGCGGAAAGACCATTACGAAGCTTGCCAATTGGGCGGTTTCTGCGTCACCTAGAGACATACCTAGGTAGGCTGCAATCCAAGAAAATGCAAAACTAAATAATAGCAAAACACCGATCATACCCAAGGCATGGATAAAGCCATCCTGGAAACGAAAACCAAGCAACGTGCCCACGCTAAGCATAATAATTGCGACTGTTACATTACGTACCATATCGGATATAGTTCGGCCTGCCATCACTGCGCCACGGCTCATCGGCAAACTACGAAAACGATCGATTATCCCTTTGCCCATGTCCTCTGCCAAACCAATACCTGTCTGCAAACCACCAAACAACATTGTT
>CAYUBG010000024.1:8084-11612 GCA_964442995.1 uncultured Candidatus Saccharibacteria bacterium
GGGAACGGCTGCTGCCGGGCCAATCGCACCACCAAAGACATAGTTAAACAATGTCAGAAACATGATTGGCTGGATAGAGCTAAAGAACACCAGCTGTGGCAAGCGAACATACCGATATAAATTTCGCTTGGTAATCTGCCACGTGTCACTAATCTGAAATCGCATGGTAGTAACGAGGTTCATTTACGACCTCCCTTCTTAGTTCTGACAGTCGGCTCTTCGGCATCGGTTTTCTTGCCGGTCAATGCCAAAAATACGTCATCAAGCGACGGCCGATGCAATGATAGACTGACGGGCACGACTTTAACATTATTCAAAGCCTCAACAATTTTTAGCAAACTGCGCGAACCGTCTTTTACGGGCACCGTTACCGTAACACCATCTTCATCGATAGAAGGCGTCTTTTTGGCCAGGCTTTTGACTGCGGCAAGTGCCTTTACAGTGTCTTCTTTTGATGCCAGGACAAACTCCACAACATCGCCACCAAGGCGGCTCTTAAGTTGATCACTGGTTCCTTCGGCAATTACCTTACCTCTATCGATTACCGCAATATGATCCGCCAACTCATCTGCTTCCTCGAGATACTGAGTAGTCAATAAGATACTTGTCCCGTCTGCTACTAAGTCTCGAATGATGTTCCACAGATCCAGTCGCGTTCGGGGATCAAGTCCCGTTGTTGGCTCATCCAGGAAGAGTATCTTTGGCTGCCCAACCAAGCTTGCTCCCAGATCTAATCTTCGGCGCATACCGCCAGAATAGGTCTTTACCGGTCTATCTGCTGCCTCGGTCAAATTGAGTCGTTCGAGTATGTTTTGCGCACGATCCGCCGCTACTTTTTTTGGCAAGTGATATAGTCGGCCAGCCATAACGATATTTTCACGACCTGTAAGAAACTCGTCCACGGCAGCGTACTGGCCAGCCAGGCCTATGATTTCGCGGACACTTTGTGGGTCAGCATTCACATCAATACCGTGCACCTTTAGCGTCCCGTCGCTGGGCATTAACAAAGTGCTGAGCATCCGCACCAATGTTGTTTTGCCGGCACCATTGGGGCCAAGCAGGCCAAACACTTTACCTTCCTCGGCCTTTAGCGATACGCCGTCCAGCGCTTTTACTGCCCCGCCATCGTAATATTTTTTGACGTTCTTAGCTTCAAATGCATATTTTTTAGACATACTGATTAATATAGTCTCTGACTCTTAACATGTAAAGTTACCGTCTTGTTTATTTTGCTACTGGGGCAGATTAAGATTCGGCAGCTCTTGTGCGTTCGCTGGCACAGAAACCGTTACGTCTTTATATTCGTATACTATTTTTGAGCTTCCGCTTGCTGTTGTATTCTCGGCTTGGACGATTCGCTTAGTTTTTGAATCTATATATACTTTGCCCTGATAGCTCCCATTAGTCGTTTGCCAAACACTGCAGGTACCAGTCGGGCAGCTGCTCGTTCCTAGAGATTTAACACTATTTTTTATCTCAGCAATTTTGCTTGCATCATACGCATAACTCTTTGGGTCAAAGCCAGAACCCTGGCTCAGAGGATATTTCAAACATTTGTCTGCTGATTGACATATGTAATATGCATCTTTTGTATACGTCATCTGCACTTCTTTGCCATTTGTGGTTGCTGTGTAGCGAATAGCGCCCGTTTTAGCATCTGACTCCATAACGCCAACAACAGATTTATCACCGTTGGTAGTTGTTATAGTTGCGACATAAGAAACATCATTCGTCCCAAGCGGATCAAACACATTGCTAGCAGCTTTATTTGATTGTGTATTTGTAGCACCACTTGTACTGCCAGTATTTTGCCCACTGTTTTTATTACGCAGTCCAACATATGTAACCACTGCTACTACTAGTATTCCTAATCCCACAATCAGGACCAATTTGTTTTTTGCAATATTCTTCATAACATCTCCTTCTATGAGAGTAGTATACCAATCTACGCAAAGGTGGATCTATGCGTACTACGCTGATGGTTGTTGCGGGTCAACTGGTGGCTGCTCGACTGCAGGAGGGGTAGCAACAGGGGCGGCTGGAGACTGTTCTGGTTGGGTAGCGACCGGATTTGGTGCAACAGGCTCAGCAACTCCGGAACTTGGCGCTGGTATCGGAGCTGCTGCGGAAGAGGGGTCTGCGGTAGCTGGAGCTGGAGAGACGTTAGCTTGATCTGACTGACTAGGCTGTCCGGCTGCTTGTATGGCGTTGGATGTCTTGCCTCGTTGCTTCATCACAATAAAACCTACACCCACTAATGCTACTAATACGAGTACGATCACTATAATCATTACAAATCCTTTTGTTAATCCCTTGACAGTATATCAGCTTACTAAATAAGTTGTGTTTATTACCAATGGCACTTTCGCTTTAAAGCTGCGGGCCGATTTCTGCCCGAGCATCACGCCAAGTTTTTACCGCAACACCACTACCAGCCAACCATGCCATTTGATTTTTAAAATCGGATGTCTTGGTATCAAAAGCATCTAAGTTAACGCTATCAATTTTGTGATACAGCAAAATTAGCCAAGTCTTGTCGGCCTTTGCCTTGTTTACCCAAGCTTGGAATTGAGCCAAGGTAGTTGCAGGAGTCATATTTTGAACCCTCAGTCGGTACGTATTGTAATTATCCTTACTATTAAATCCCTCATCTGTAGTACGGTGAGAAGCAAAGAACTTAGCTATTTCGGAATTTACTTGCTTGTTATAGTCACCATAAGGGCTGGCGAAATCTGTAATTGGTTGTCCAGTAATACTCTGTAAAAAATCACGACTGTGTTGCAATTCATAATCTATTTGACTAACGGGGATTTGTGTAAACCACGGATGCGTTACACTGTGTGCGCAAATTTCATGCCCAGCATTGGCAAATGTTTTAACATTGGCAACTTGGTCAGGCAATCCCTCTATGTACTGAGTGGCATAGCACTGGGTACTTTTGAATCCGTATTGGTTAAGCACGGGCAAAGCATTAGTGATGTTTTCTTCGAACCCATCATCGAAAGTCAGCGTTACTAGCGGCCTACTAAAGCCAGTGTAGGTATAGGGCGAAATCTGGTAGTCGTCTGTCTGCACCCAACCACTATTACTGAGGTAAAAGAATAAGCTAACTGATTTTGTGCCGGTAGGCACATTGAATGTATCGCTATATTGCTGCCAAGTTGTACTAGCATTGGCTGCGGGCTGCGGATCCGGCAAGCCAAAGAAATCTTCAGATCCATCGGCTTTGATATAATTTGCAACCACGTGCGGAACAGTATTGGTTTTATACCAAGCTGTAAAACGGTAATCTTTACCAGTCGCTAGTGCCACTGGGCTTGGCATCCATTTGGCATCGCCATCGGTATAACTGCCCATAGTCACTTTCACACTTTTGCTGCCGGTGTGACCCTCACTTACGTATTGATAGGTTGGGCTGTTGGTGCCCCAGCTGCTGGTACTCCAGCTGGCCGGAGCCGAACCATTGGTGGTTTCGACTGATGGGTTAACTACAGGGTTGGCTGGATCTGGCACGGGGGTGGGAGTAGG
>CAYUBG010000025.1:0-10123 GCA_964442995.1 uncultured Candidatus Saccharibacteria bacterium
CTCAGCGTGGGCCAGTTGCCGAGCGCATCAAAACTGCTCGAGAGTTTGGTGATCTGAGCGAGAATGCTGAGTATAGTTCTGCGCGTCAGGAACAAGAAAAATTAGAAAACCGAATATCAGAAATTGAGCACATTCTACAGAACTATACGCTTATCAAGAAACCAAAAGGTGATAGTAAAGTTCAGCTGGGCTCAAACGTCAAACTAAAGAGTGGAAGTAAGGCAAAAGAATTTCAAGTAGTCGGTACCGTAGAGGCAGATCCGTTAAATGGCAAGATTAGCGACGAATCACCGATAGGTAAGGCCTTAATGGGCAAGAAGGTAGGTGACGAAGTTGAGATCATTACGCCTGCCGAAACTGCTACCTACAAAGTCGCCGACATCTCCTAAAATGCCAAAGAATTAGTTACAATAGTATAAATGGCAACACTAAAAGATTTCCGAGACGAGCGTTTACGTAAACTCGCCGAGCTGAAGCAGCTGGGGATCAACCCATATCCTGCATCTACGAGTCGCGATCATAGTGTTGCAGAAGTAATTGCTCAGTATGACGAACTCGAAAAAACTGGCAAGCAAATTGTTGTCGCGGGAAGAATCACAAATATTCGTAAGTTTGGCAAGATAGCATTTGTTGTGGTCCGTGATGGTCTGGACAGTATACAGCTATTTTTTAGCGAAGATGATTACGCTGAGCCTAACTATAAAAATAGCGAGATCGGGTTCGATAATCTTAATTTGCTCGACAGCGGTGACTTCATAGAAGCGACAGGCCTTGTAAGCACCACCAAAACAGGCGAGAAATCTATTTTTGTGCATAAGGTACGTATACTCACTAAAGCACTACGCCCAATGCCATCTACGCAAGAAGGGTTCACAAATAAAGAACAGCGTTTACGTAGACGATATATAGACACTAATGTTAATAAAGACGTATATCAGAGATATGTTCGACGTAGTAAATTTTGGCAAGCAACCCGAGATTTCTTGAATGAAAAGGGTTTTATCGAAATAAACGTGCCCGTTTTAGAGCACACTACAGGTGGCGCAGACGCTAATCCGTTCGTAACGCATATGGATGCGATTGACCAAGACTTTTATCTGCGCATTAGCCATGAGTTACCCCTGAAGCGACTCATTGGCGGCGGTTACGAAAAAGTGTACGATATCGGGCCGAGATTCCGTAACGAGAACTATACTGATGAGCATTTGCCAGAGCATGTAGCCATGGAATGGTATGCCGCTTATTGGGATTGGCAAAAAGGCATGGATATCATGGAGGAGATGTTTAAGAATGTTCTGCAAAATACTTTTGGAACATTACAGTTTGAAATTGCCGGCAAAAAGATAGACATGGGAGCAAAGTGGGAACGTTGGAAGTACGCTGATGTTATTAAGGATAATTACGGTATTGATGTTTTTGACTGCACTATCGAGCAGGTTAAAGAACAGCTCAAGAAGCATAATCTAGAAGTCGAGAAAACCGAAAATAAATCACGTGGAATCGATAAATTATGGAAACGAATCCGTGCAAATGTAGCTGGTCCAGTGTGGCTGATAGACACACCGACCTTTATTTCGCCACTGAGTAAGACCGATGATAAAGACCCGCGTTATGTTCAAAGATTCCAGGCAGTAATTGCTGGCAGTGAACTATGTAATGGCTGGAGTGAGCTGAACGACCCAATAGACCAGCTGAATAGGTTTATTGAACAGCAGAAGATGCGTGATGCAGGTGATGAAGAGGCGCAAATGCTAGATATAGATTATGTGGAAATGCTTGAATATGGCATGCCGCCTGCTTGTGGCTTGGGGTACAGCGAGCGAGTTTTTTGGATATTTGAAGGTGTGACTGCGCGCGAGGGGGTTCCGTTCCCGCAACTTCGCCAAGAGGCAGATGAAGTGACAAAAGCCATCTACCCTAATCTATTTACCAAGCCTTCAAAAGACTAGGCCGTAGCAGCATATCCCGCTATACTACTTGTAAATGATTGAAGTATTGGGTGTTTCAAAGACGTACGGCAAAAAAGGCAATATATTTACTGCTTTACGTAATGTCGATTTTGCAATTCCTGAAGGCGCCACAGTAGCAATTGTAGGCAAGAGTGGTTCTGGCAAATCTACACTGATGCATATTATGAGCGGTCTCGATCACCCTTCTAAGGGAGAGATTGTCATTGACGGGCAAAACCTTCATCAGATGAAACGCAAGGAAATGGATCATTTTCGTGCCACAAAAATGAGTTTTATTTTTCAGGCATTCTTTGTTGAGGGCAATCAAACATGCTATCAAAACGTTAGTTTGCCACTGGAAATTGCACGGACAAAAAACCGGCGGCATCTCATCCATCAAGCACTTGAACGCGTAGAACTGCTAGACAAGGCAAATGTGCGCGCCAAGGATCTGTCTGGTGGGCAGAAACAACGGCTTGCAATTGCTCGGGCTATCGTAAATAGTCCTAAGCTTATTTTTGCCGACGAACCAACAGGAAACCTGGATAGTGTTACAGGTGATAAAATCGTTAAATTGCTTTTTGATCTCAATAAATCAATTGGTAGTACATTGTGTATTGTTACACACGATGACGATCTTGCCTCTCAATGCAGGATCCGTATAGTTTTAAAGGATGGTAAAGTCGTGTCGATACATGACTCAAAGAAGGGGTCGAAATAATGTCCTGGAGGGATCTTATTGCACGTTCTGGAAGGAGTATTCGTACCGCAAAGGGCCGAACCATATTGACTGCCTTGGCGATTGCGGTAGGCGCCTTTGCCCTCACGTTGACTTTAGCAGCAAGTAACGGGGCGAATTCATATGTTAAGAAGATAATCTCAGAAAATTTTGATCCCGCAGAGCTTATTGTGGGCAAAGACGAAGCATTGTTTGGTAGAGGCGATAATTCAAAGCCTAAAGAGTACGATCCGAGTTATGCGACGTCGCTATCACGAGCGGGTGCTAGTATTCAGATCAAACAGCTTACAGAGCAAGATATTAATCAAATCAAAAGCCTTAGTGGCGTAACGAGAGTCCGCGAGAACATTACCGCTAATCTGCAGTATATAACTCGTGATAATCAAAAAAAATACATTGGAAATATCGCTGCGATAAATCCATTCGAGAAGCCAGATCTACTTGCTGGGAAAATTACTCAGCCGCTCTCCCCGGGATCATTGGTTATTCCCGAAGGCTACGTGGGTGTGCTCGGCTTTAATTCGCCACAAGACGCTATTGGGAAGAAGGTGGTGGTTGCCGTCAGTAAACCTACTGCCGATGCGCGTCTTTTGGCTCAAGACAATATTGTAACCAAAGATCTTACTATAACTGCAGTATTTAAACGATCCAGTGCAACACAACCTGGAACCGAGCTATATATGTATGCTGGGCTTGATGATGCCCGTGACTTACAGGATATAAATACACAAGGTACCAGTGCGTATCGTAAGTACACATTTGTTTTTGTTCAGGTCAAGGATGGCACGAGCCCCCAAAAGTTAGAAGCAGTACAAAATAACCTCAAGAGCAAGGGCTATGTAGCTCAGTCGGTGAAGGATACCCAGGAAACCCTAACAGGATTCATTACAGTACTACAGGGAATAGTGGTTGGATTCGGTGCGATCGCAATTATAGCGTCGGTGTTTGGAGTGGTGAATACTATGTATATCAGCGTTCTGCAGCGTACGCGAGAGATAGGGCTCATGAAAGCACTCGGCATGCGCAAGCGCGACATAGGAAGACTGTTTAGGCTCGAAGCAGCTTGGATTGGCTTTTTAGGAGGGATAATTGGCTCTACGATAGCCGTTGGTCTTGGTGCAGCGATGAACCCATGGATTACCAATAAACTTGATTTGGGCAAGGGGAACAGTCTGTTGATTTTTAAACCACTGCAGGTCGCAAGCTTGGTTGTTATTCTGATGTTAGTGTCTATACTTGCGGGATGGCTACCTTCCCGTAAAGCTGCAAAGCTTGATCCCATTGAGGCCCTTAGGACTGAATAAAAGAGGTGCGGCGATGAAAGTAATTTGGAGTGGACAGGTAATTACCGGCCGCCCAAGGGGCAACTAATTGTAGAATGAAAAACTCGATCGTTCTTGGAGGCGGGTGTTTCTGGTGCCTAGAAGCCACATATCAACTAGTTGTGGGTGTGAAGCAAGCAACCCCTGGATACGCTGGAGGGCATACGCTCAACCCGACATATTATCAAGTTGCTGGTGGCAGTACTGGTCACGCGGAAGTAGTTAGGATAACATTTGATGCGGAGCTAATTGACCTCAAAGACATACTGGATATTTTTTGGATAGTACACGATCCCACAACGCTCAATCGGCAAGGGCACGATATCGGGAGTGAGTATCGGTCAATTATTCTGTTTGAAGATGCTGCTCAAGAAACAATCGCAAAACATTCCATAAGAAATGCCTCAAAACTTTGGGAAGACCCGATCGTGACCGAACTCAAGAAGCTGGATGTATTTTACGAGGCAGAGCCTGAGCATCATAACTACTTCAGGAATCATCCCGAACAGGCATATTGCCAGATTGTAATTAATCCGAAGCTAGCCAAATTGCGAGCCAATTTTGCCAACAAACTTATAAAAGAATAGTTACTTGACTAGTCTTGCCTCAATAACAAATCTTTTTGCCGTACTCCCTAAGGGATAGCAGGTGTATAGCGTTAGTTTGTTTGCTACTGAGGGATCATTATTGCGAATGTCTATTTGCGTTGGCTGGACGGTTTTACGATTATAAACCTGGTATTCATACGTTTTGTTTTCCCATACGTAGTATATTTTGTCGTCATTTTTTACCTCCGGTAGGTTATAAAAATATCCGCCGTTGGTGGTTGTATAGAGCCACCGGTGTCCTGCGAGTACAATATTTCCAGGCTTTGTGGGGTTTGTGCCCCGGGTTTCATGCCAGACACCTTGGTTCTTGGCTATAACCCAAATATTTGCTCCTTCAATGACCTCTGCGTTTACCCCAATACTAGGTATCACTAACCTATTGCCTTGTTCTTTGGCAGTAGGATTTTGTACAGACTGTGAGCTTGAACGTGACTTATCAGCGGCAGCCTGAGCGTAGGGAGCAGCATTAATTTTTGGCCTGAACAGCCAGAATCGTAACTTTGGTAGATATGGCAATACAAGCAAGATAAAGCTGACAATGGCGATTATTCCGAGTGCTATCAGTGCTAGTTTTGATTTTTTTGATCTAGTAAATGGTTGTAACGTGCGCCGCCATAACGATTTTCTTTGGGCAATTTTTAACTTTGGCATAACTACTATTAGTATAGCATTGCCGCCATGTCGTACTCTTGTGGTATAGTTTTGTTATGGTAAAAAAACTCGTGAAACTCAAGGCAAAAAGTGGTAAGAAAAAAATAACCCTTTCGGGGCTTCGAAAGTGGAACGTATCAATGGCTGTACTGCATGCAGCACAGGGTGTACTTGTTCTGCTGCTGAGTAAGGCAGTTACATGGCCGGTAGTAACTAACTTCTTGACGCTCGATCAAGTTGCAACCCAGGTACAGGGTAAGCCTGTTCTAGCGCAGGCCAGTCGTACGGTGTTTGATCTCAATCTTGCGTACTTGGTTGCGGCGTTCTTTTTCATGTCTGCCATCGCCCATACGATCATAGCAACCGTCTATCGCAATCGTTACGAAGCTGATCTTGGGCGAGGTATAAACAAAATTCGCTGGATTGAATATGCGGTTAGCGCAAGTACTATGATGGTCGCAATCGGTTTCCTTAGCGGTATATATGACCTATCAAGTTTAATAATGATATTTGTTCTTGATCTATTAATGAACCTAATGGGTCTTGTTATGGAACTGCAAAACCAGGGTGCAAAAAAGGTCAACTGGCTCACGTACTGGATCGGTTGCTTGGCTGGGATTGTACCTTGGGTGGTATTTGGGGTTTATGTTTGGGGTGCAACCGTATATGGTAGCGGCGTCCCAACATTTGTCTACTGGATCTATTTGAGCATCTTTGTATTCTTCAATAGCTTCGCAATAAACATGTATCTCCAATACAAAAAAGTCGGTAAGTGGTCTGATTATTTGTACGGCGAGCGGGCCTATATGATCTTGAGTCTAGTAGCAAAAACGTTGCTTGCATGGCAGGTTTTCTTCGGAACCTTACGTCCATAACAAAACATGTTTGAAAAAGCATATATAGAGAAGCTGGTCCATGGTGGACAGGGTCTAGGTACCTTATCCGATGGTCGTAAAGCATTCGTCTGGAATGCGCTTCCAGACGAAGAAGTGAACGTGCAAATTGGCCGCAAGAAAAAAGACTTTGTTGAAGGAGTAGCGATAGAGATTCTGGTGGCTTCGGAAAATAGAATCAAGCCAAAAGAAGACATCTATTTAGCAACTTCACCCTGGCAGATCATTAACTTTAGTGCCGAAAATGAGTATAAAAAGCAGATCCTAGCAGAAGCTTTTCAGCGTGAGGGTCTGACCGTAAAAGATATACCGATGATAACCGATGGACGGGACTTCGGATATCGTAACAAGCTAGAGTTTTCATTTTATGGCGATGATGACGGCTTGCACTACGCATTTTATAATCGTGGCTCGCATCAAAAGCAGATAGTAAATGGCAGCGCACTAGCATTGCCGGCTATAAATCTAGCCGCTAAAGCTTTGCTAAGGGAGTTAAATGAGTTACACATTCGAGCAGCTGATCTTAAGTCAGTAATCTTGCGATGTACTCAAGATGGCCAAGTGGTTGGTGCTTTGTTTGTAAAACCGCATGTTTTCTTGCCGCCAAAACTACCAAAGGAACTGAAAGGCTTGCGAATATACCATTCAAACCCAAAAAGCCCAGCCTCGGTACCAACTAAACTACTCCAGCAAATAGGCGAATGTGGCTTGTACGATAAACTTCTCGGCTCCAGTTTGGCCTACGATGTTACGGGATTCTTCCAGGTTAATCTGCCAGTGTTCGAGCTGGCACTCAAGAGAATAGATTACTTCACGGGTGGTGCAAAAAACAAAATAGATATGTACGGTGGGGTTGGGTCTATTGGTGTTCCAATCGGTGGAACGACGGCTATAGTCGAGCTTGATCCGGCTAACGTTGCTATGGCAAGGGCAAACATCGGTCATCTGCCTATAGAGGTTATACAGGCGAGTAGTGAACAAAGCTTAGACTACATAACTGCAATGAGTTGTTTGATTGTCGATCCACCGCGTAGTGGCCTGCACAAGGATGTGATAGATCGTATTCTAGAGGTAAGACCAGGGCAGATTTGCTATTTATCATGTAATCCTTCTACTCAGGCACGAGACATAGCTTTGTTAGGTGGTAGCTATAAGATAGTTGTTCTTGAGGGCTACAATTTCTTCCCGCGCACTCCGCACATCGAAAGCTTAGTTATACTGGAAAGAATATGAAGATACACAGATTCTATACACCAGATTTAAACCAGAAGCACGGCTTTTGGGTGCAAAAACCAGAGCTGTTACATCAATGGACAAAAGTTTTGCGGTTTCGCGTTGGTCAGCAGATTGTGCTATTCGACGGCAAGAAGCACGATCGACTGTATAAAATAACCGAAATTAGCAAAGACGAAGCTCATCTGGAGATGATTACTGACTACGAACGTCGACTACCGGCTAAAAACCTTTACTTGTTTTGGTCGCTGCTAAAAAAAGACAAGAATGATTGGGTGCTACAAAAAGCGACCGAGCTGGGGGTTAGTCATTTTATTCCGCTGTTAGCCGATAGGTCTGAGAAGACTGGCTTCAATATGGAGCGTGCTAACAAAATCGTCATAGAAGCTGCCGAACAATGCGGACGGAGTGATATACCACTGGTTCGTGATGCTATGCATATTGCAAATGCAGTTGCTCAGTATAAAAACAAAATAGCCTTGTATGTTTGCGAACAGGGGACGGAATCACAAAGTTTAGCCAGCCAAGACATTGGTGTTCTGATCGGACCAGAAGGGGGCTGGAGTGAGTCAGAAAAGCAGCTATTTAGTGACAGTGAACTCGCGCATCTACAGCTGCATGACTTTACCTTACGAGCCGAAACTGCTGCCATCACTTCGGTCATTAAAATGCTACAATAGCTAGACTATGAACTATTGGAGGGAGCGGAGCCAGCCGTATAGACCTGGCCAAACAACACCATTTAAGGTGAGCCGGAGTAAAATTGAACTGTTTATGCAGTGCCCACGTTGTTTTTGGCTTGATGTGCGACTCAAGATAACTCGGCCCAACACTCCGCCTTTTAACATAAACAAGGCCATTGATGAGCTGCTAAAGAAAGAGTTCGATACGTATCGTTTACAAAAAAAGCCTCATCCATGGATGATTGAACACAAAATTAATGCCATACCGATGCAGCACGATCAACTGGAACAATGGCGACATAATTTTACTGGAGTCTTTACGTTACACAAGCCAACTAATCTTCATGTATTTGGCGCAATAGATGATTTGTGGGTGGATAATGAGGGCCAGTTAATTGTTGTTGATTACAAAGCAACTGCCAAAGATAAACCAGTAAGTATCGATAGCGATTGGCAGATAAGCTACAAGCGGCAGTTAGAGGTCTATCAATGGCTATTACGACAGAATGACTTTGCAGTGAACGATACTGGTTATTTTGTATACACAAATGGTCGTTTAGATTTAGACGGCTTTTTTAATAAAGTTGAGTTTACGACAAAGATCATCCCCTACAGCGGTGATGCTTCATGGGTCGATGGAACACTAAAAAAAATGAAGAAGTGTATGGAAGGGGATATGCCGAAAGTCGGAACGGCTGCAATGGGAGGTCCCTGCGATTATTGTACGTACGCCAAACAGCGCACCGAGCTCACACTGCAACATATACAGTCTCCCAAGAAAAAGTAGCCTAGTTAGGCTATAATAGAAGCATGCTAGATATACAGTTCATTCGTGAAAATTCAGATTTAGTTGAGAAGAAAGCAAAACAAAAAGGCTATCCAATCGACGTTGGGCAGTTGCTCAAGGTCGACGAGGAACGTCGTAACTTGGCCGCACAAACAGAACTTTTGCGTGCAAGGCGGAATGAACATGCCGCCAATCTCAAGCAAGGCAAGCCCACTCCTCAGCAAATCGAGGAGGGTAAAGAGATAAAAGAGCAGCTTACGCTGCTTGAACAAAAACTGGCACCGCTCAACGAAGACTTCGATCGACTATTAAAGAGCATTCCTAACATGCCCCTCGAAACGGTACCTGTCGGTGCAAGCGAAGACGAGAATATCGTTATCAAAACCGTTGGTGACAAGCCTAATTTTGCATTTACTGCTCGAAGTGATGCGGAGCTGGGGACTTTGCACGACACAATTGATAAAGAGCGTGCAGCAAAAGTTGCTGGAGCTCGGTTTGCGTACCTTAAGGGAGATGCAGTACGTTTGCAATTTGCAATTGTACAATTTGTCATGGATAGTCTTGGCGACGAAGCGCTTATCAAAAGATTGATATCCGAAAACGCTCTCAATATTAGCAGTAAGCCGTTTACTCCGGTATTGCCACCAGCAATGGTAAAAACAGCCGCTTACGAAGCATCTGCCCGACTCAGTGCAGAAGATACCACATACAGATTAGCGGATGACGAGCTATGGATGAATGCTAGCGCGGAACATAGTTTATGTACCATGTACATGGACGAAACATTCGATGAAGACCAGTTACCAATTCGTTATTTAGGCTACGCTACAAGTTTTCGTCGAGAAGCTGGTACGTATGGCAAGGACACAGAAGGTATTTTTCGTATGCATCAGTTCGACAAGCTCGAGATGGAAATATTCAGCACGGCCGAGACCGCACTTGACGAGCACAAGTTGACCGTAGCAATTCAGGAATATCTCGTCCAGCAACTAGAGCTACCCTATCAGCTAATTCAAAAGTGTACCGCAGACATTGGCAAGCCAAACGCGCAAGGAGTGGATATCAATACCTGGATGCCTGCCCAAGGAGCCTACAGAGAAACGCATACTGCTGACTACATGACTGACTACCAGGCTAGACGCTTAAAGACAAAAGTGCGGCGAAAATCTGGGAAAACCGAATTTGTTCACACGAATGATGCTACGGCTTTTGCTATGGGTCGAATCATTAAAGCGATTATGGAGAACTATCAGAACGA
>CAYUBG010000025.1:10133-11412 GCA_964442995.1 uncultured Candidatus Saccharibacteria bacterium
GTATTAAAACCGTATTTAACAAGGAGTAAATCATGATTCAAAAACTAGAAATCACTGGGGTCCATTACGAGGTTGACGAAGATCTCAAAAAATACGTTTCTAGGAAGATTGGTCGGCTTGATCTCTTTATGTCGGCACATGTACGCAAATCAGCCCATGCGGAGGTAAAGCTTAAAGAGGGTAAGGCAAAGACCAAACGTGAGCTTACCTGTGAAGTGATACTCCATTTACCAAAAGATACAATCACCGTAAAGGAAACGACCATTAATATGTTTGCTGCGGTCGATGTTGTTGAGGCCAAATTAAAGACGCAACTAAAGAAATATAAAGAGACGCACAGCAAGGAACGCTTTCATAAACGAGTATTGGCTCGTATCAAGCATCGCCCGGCAGCCTAGTGTTGGTAAAATTACCTTCGCTCTACCGGTAATAAATACGGTACAATAGAAACTGCAATAAATTTCTGGTGTGGGTAAAGGAAGACGACTGAATGAAGAAGGTTCTGAAGCGAGTTTTGGGAGATCCTCAAGCCAAAATACTAAAGCGGTATCGACGAAGGGTCAAAGAAGTCAATGCCCTTGGCGACAAGTATAAATCGTTGAGCGACACGAAGTTAAAGGCACAAACAAAAGCCTTGCAAGAGCGGCTAAAAAAAGAATCGCTCGACAAAATTTTGCCCGATGCTTTTGCGGTTGTGCGCGAGGCAGCGACGCGAGCCTTGGGTCAACGTCATTTTGATGTGCAGCTTATTGGTGGCATGGCGTTGCACGAAGGAAGTGTTGCCGAAATGAAGACTGGCGAGGGAAAAACACTGGTCGCAACAGCGCCTGTGTATCTTAACGCTTTAACCGGTAAAGGTGTCCACGTTGTAACAGTCAACGATTATCTCGCACAGCGAGATGCCGGCTGGATGGGACAGGTATACGGTTTTCTTGGCTTGACTACAGGTGTAATAATTGCCGATGAATCGTACGTATTTGACCCAGAATTTGTGAATAAAGAGCATCAAGACGAGCGATTTCGTCATCTGCGTCCATGTACTCGCCAAGAAGCATATCGTGCCGATATAACGTATGGAACCAACAATGAATTCGGCTTTGATTATCTGCGCGACAATATGGTTCGCGAAGTAGATCAGTTGCGGCAGCGCGAGCTACATTTTGCTATAGTCGATGAGGTTGACTCAATTTTGATCGATGAAGCTCGAACGCCTTTAATTATTTCTGCTCCAGCTACCACCAGTGGAAGTGCGTATGGTCAATTTGCAAAAGTTGCACGA
>CAYUBG010000026.1:0-11280 GCA_964442995.1 uncultured Candidatus Saccharibacteria bacterium
CCGTCAACCTCAATTACAACAGATCCATCTCGTATTATTGGATGATTAAACTGGGTAATCTGGTATCCCATTGGCAAATCAGGATAAAAATAATGCTTACGATCAAAAGAACTCATTTTTTGCGGCGGCGTATTTAATGCGAATGCCGCACGACTAGCAAGTTCAACTGCTTTTTCGTTAAGTACTGGTAGTGCCCCGGGCATACCGAAACAAATGTGGCTCACAAGTGAATTTGGCGGAGCATTACGAGCATCATTACCCACAGCGGCAAATAACTTCGTTGCTGTTTTTAGCTGTACATGGCATTCAATACCTATTGTTGCTTTGTACTTATTACGAACATCCTGACGTATCATTTGTCCCCCAAAGCTCCGAGATCACGCAATGCCTGACGAATACCGATTAACGACTTCTTAACATCAGCTTCGCGTAATCTAGCAACGGAATCCGCGAGAAGTTTTTTTGCCAGGTTATGCGCAAACCAGACGCCATCGTTATCGCTCAGCTGCCGTTGAGCTTCGACAAGTCTCTCGCCCATACTTTTCCCTTTTATGCCCTTCTTTTTAAGCGCTTCATCAAGCAGCTTATCAGCATCAATCACTGCTAAAGACCATGTGTCTTTGCTGGAACAGTATTTTTGCAGCTCCTTCCACTGTTCTTGGAATTTCTTCGTTTTTAGTTTACGACGTGGCAAAATCCTCATTCGAACTCCCTTTCTGCGCCTTTTGCAAAGCACAGTAATTCTTTGTCTTGTTTTTGTGCTGCCATTATTTGCAAGCCGACCGGAAGGCCGTTGGCATAGCCAGCAGGAACAATAATCGCCGGAACGCCAACCAAGCTAGCTCCCACTGTCATAACATCCGCAAGATACATTTTTAGCGGATCATCACTATTTTCACCGATTTTAAATGCTGTTGTCGGAGCTGTTGGGCCCACAAGAAAATCAACCGTTTTAAACACTTCCGAAAATTCATGGATTAACTTCGTACGAACGGTTTGTGCACGTTTGTAATAAGCGTCGTAAAACCCACTACTTAGCACATAGGTCCCGATCATAATACGTCGTTTCGCTTCTTTACCAAATCCTCTCGTACGCGATAGTACATAACTCTCTTCCAAATCTTTAGCATCCGCCTGACTATAGCCATAACGCTGACCATCGTAGCGGCTTAGATTACTACTGATTTCCGCTGGAACAACAATGTAGTAGACCGCCAATGCAAGAGGCAGGCTAGGCAAACTAACTTCCTTAACTTCAGCGCCCGCACTTTTCAACTTATCAATTGCCGCCACTATTGCTTTTTTGACATCTGGATCAACACCATCTCCCAAATATTCTTTAATAACGCCTACTTTTTTACCCTTCAGATCCGGGTTTAGTTCGTCAACTATGTTCTCTTCTAAGTCGATAGTAGTACTGTCCAAAGGATCGACGCCTGCCATTACACCAACAACAGTAGCAACATCTTGTACGCTTCGAGCAAGTGTGCCTATGGTGTCGGTACTACTCGCCATCGCTACGACGCCAGAACGTGATATTAGGCCATAGGTTGGTTTGTAGCCGATACAACCACTAAAGCTTGCTGGCTGACGACTCGAGCCACCAGTATCGGTGCCAAGCGCAAAAGGGACCATATCTAGAACTACAGATGCAGCAGAACCACCAGACGAGCCACCAGGTACCCGTGACTTATCGTGCGGGTTCAGGGTAGTAAAAAAATCGCTATTCTCAGTGCTTGCACCATGACCAAATGCATCAAGGTTCGCCTTGGCTACACATATCGCACCTTCGTCTTCAAGCCTCTGGATTGCCGTAGCTTGGTAAGGCGCATCGAAACCTTTCAATATATTGCTTGCGGCGGTAGTGTCTGCTCCAAATGCCAAAAAATTGTCTTTTGCAATAAATGGCACTCCTGCTAACTTACCGATTTGTTTGCCAGCTGCTACCTGCTCATCAATAGCATGAGCTCTCTCTATTGCTCGTTCAGTTGTTTTTGCGATAATCGCTTTATAGTCTTGCTTTGCGTCTATAGTCTCGAGTGCTTGTACGACCATATCGTAGGCTTTAAGTTGGCCAGTCTGTACTTTCTTGGCAATTTCGGTAATTGGAGGCCATTTACTCATAGCACACGCCTTACTTTGAGCTGGCTATCTTGTTGAGACGGCGCATTCTTTAAAAGTGCTTGGATTGTTATTCCGTAGTCGACTACTTCGTCTTTTCTTTGCACATTAGTTAGTCCAGTAACCTGATACGTTGGCTCCAAACCAGAAATATTCACACTTTTTAACTGTTCAAAATAATTTAGAATTTCTTCGAATTCCTTTGTAAATTGATCTACTTCAGCATCTGAAAGATCAAGCTTGGAAAGTTGAGCCAACTTTAATACTTCGTCTCGAGTTATTTTTGCCATTTGCTTATTAGTATAAAAGATTAGTTGGTTAATATCCAGCGAATAACCATGTCTTTGATACGATGGTATTCTGCCTCGTCGAATTGCATGTTGGCAATGCAAAATCGTTTGTTCGTAAGATGTGAACAAAACATACAATCAGACAAATCTTTACTGTCATGAATAAGAAACGAATTGGTAATGTTACCAGACCAAGATATACCAAAGCTATTTGTAGTTTGTTTACTGTCCTCTATACGCAAGCAAAAACTCGAAGCTTGTGAGCGTTGCCCTGCTACAACAAATTCACTCCCATTATGCACACTGTCACTAAAAACAATGTTTTTACTGTTACTTATATCCTGTGAGCGAAAAACGTTTTCAGAAAAGTATATATTATCGCACTGTGCAATGTTGAGAGAATCTATCTGCCTCTCTGTTGTAGTGTAGTTAATCTCGTTCCACGCTCCGAGAATATCTTCGAGACTATTGAGCTGCCTTGTAGGTCGCAACCAGTATCCATCTGGCTTGCCCCAGCTATTATCGAGCGTTATGAATTTTGTAGGGTTAGTTGATTGTGCCCAGGTTGGCTGATTAGTTTCACTATCAAAGACCTGTTGCGGCAGCCTGACATCAAACGCAAATTTTTGCTGAACCTGTTCTAGCGTTAGTGGATTTTGAAAACCAAATATCTGACCTATTACTCGATCAACGATATCTTTGGCCATCTGTTCATTCATGTTAACTACCTCTTTTAATCTTTAGCTTTTTTCGACTCGAGGATTGGCTCGCCAATATGTCTTGTAAATTCATCCCTCGTATTGCATCTTGCCCGGAAACAGGCTGGTCAGATACATTGTTTGAGGGAGACTGAGCTGGAGCAAACGAGCCTGGGCCGGCCACAGGTGGAGAAGATACTGGCTGAGCGCCACTAGCTGGCTGCGCAAAGGTGCTCTGCGGATTCTGGTTAGTTGATATTACCGCCGGCGGCTCTACGCTAGGCAGCGAAGCGCCTAATGTTGGTCGCGTTTGCTCTGCATGCTCAACAAATTTATCAGGCAGTTGCTGTGATTGATACGATTTGAGCTGATCTGCGTCAATCTTGGGAACGGGTGCAGCATCTAAAGTACGCGCTTTAACACATGGCAACATTTGACCATCGCTACTTAATCTCAAAAAACACTCGCGACTGTTCAGAGCTGTTAGCATTTGAACACGTACATCGTCCTGTTTAAGTCCTTTGGCTTTTTCAGCCTCAAGAATCTCTTTAGGTATCTCAATGGTTAGATTGCCTTCTAGGGCACGGGCGTCTTCTTCGGACACACGAAAAACGTAGTAGTTATAAACGTTAGTAAATATTGCTTCTTGCAAAGCCTTATCGATCTGCCCAAAGTATTGCTGCGTAAGGAATACGAACAAGTTATATTTGCGTGCCTCGGCTAAAATGCTTGCTAGTGCCGGGTTTTGCACAACGGACACTTCGTCAATTATTAATATTACCTTCTCATTAAAAGCACGTGCTTGGGCAAGTAAGAATATCTGCTGGATCAATAAGCCGGCAACAGTTTTGACTACTTTCTCCCCCATACTTACCTTGTTTAGAGAGAATACAGTCAAAAAATTACTATTAATCAGTTGATGCAAAGAAGCGGCATCTTGTCCTTTGCCACCCAATGAAGGTTGGATTTGCATCTCGTCTACCAATGAAATAATTGGACTTATTGCCTCGTTGTAGTACTTGGTGCGCAGTTCATTAAAATCTGCTCCAAAGAATTGCACAATGTTTTGCGGCACAAAACCCTCAACGTGAGCGAGTATTTGATTGCGATATTCAACGTCAGTGACTAGTCGCTTAAGACTATCAAGCGACATAGCTTGAGCCGTCATTAAAATATACAAACTAAATCGAAGCACTCGCTCCAGCTTGGGATTGTGCTGATCTGCTAACAAAGACTTAAATAAGGTGCCGGTCAGCTCAGTAGCTGCCGAGATATCAGTGCCTGCCCCACCAAACAGTTCGGTGGACTGTTCTTCGCCCTTAAAGTTAATTAGCTGAGACTTGGGTATTCCTGCCAAGTCATTCTCGAGTGAAGCATGCGGGTCAATAACAACAATCTTATACTTTTGTTGCAAACCACCAGATTTACTGAGCCGATCAATAAATAGAGTGATTAATTTGGATTTGCCGCTTCCACTAGCACCGATAATAAATGAGTGCTTCTCGAAATCGTAAGATGTAATTGGTAAATAATAGTTCTTTGGTAAAAACGGAAACGTATCGACTTCAAACACAGCATTCAAGTTGTCACTTTGCATTATGTGCAGTGCTTTTTGTATGTCTAGATACTTGGGCTGTTTCTTACGTAGATATTTGGTGTTTGTAACAAAATCTACGTCTAGCAGATTGGCAGGTAACGCAAGTAGTGTTTTACGTGACATGGAATGTTGACCAGCAGCGTTTTTGAAGTACATTTTTAGTACTACATGAGCTTTTTCGGCGTTCACCGTACGTATAGTAAAGTCTGCAACTTCAAGTTCTTTGCCACGTTTAACCTGATATTTTTCCTTGAGATCCAGCAAGTTGCCACCGCCTACGTATTGCACAAATCGTTCGGCAGATACTGCATTTGGCAGCTTGACTACTTCTGTTGGAACCGGACGAAGAACAACACCCTCTAGATTATTCGAAAGTAACCCAACATCCTTGTTAGTACCAACAAAGTATCGAACGGTGCTTTTTTCTATCGATACAATAAGCTTCCAACTCTTAAAAAACCCAATATACTGGGATACGCCAAGAACAATTGCTTTCCAGGCGACCATGTCGAGCTTGTCTTTTAGCAAGTACATCTCGAACCAATGTTCGTAACCCAGGTGTCGGGTTTTATCCATGAGCTTGATTATACCAGCCGGCTATCAATTCGAAAACTTGACAAGTATAGGCTTCGGCGTAGCATAAAACGTAAGTAGTACGACATATGCAAGCCATAGTATCAGCAACACATCCGACTCACGAACAAATCGGACCTGCATGTGCCGAATCACAGCAACTCATAACACCAGAAGATGCACAGATCCAAGCCTTTAATAACTTGCCAGAATATCCTGTAGAGGTAGTTCGACGAAAGCCCCATAAAGATCTTGGCGAAACACCCTACGCACGTTTCGGCCAAGAGATTGTACGTTTTAGTGATGGCGCTATAAGATTAGCAACACGTGCGCAAGTCAAACCAAGCTATTTTGGTAGCCTAGTAAGCCCTTATGGTATTTCTGGCGGTGATGCCCTTGCGACAGGGCCAGATGGGTTGAACGCAGAGTTGATTGATAATTACGCGCAGCAAGGGTTCGATGTAGTCTGGCTTCATCACCAGGGCCGCCATTCGTTACTGCCCACAAGCCCTGAAAGAATCAGTACTCTACTACATTTTTTGACTACGAAAAGTGTTGGTAAATCAGCACATCACGACCACGCATATCTTGATGATCTTGAAGCGAGCCAATCGGTAGATTTCGACACATTTGTAATGATTCGTGATGGGTTTTCTCGAAGCGCTATGTCTGGAGAAGCGTTTATTGCGTTAGCACCTCGGTATAATCGTACCGTTGTCCATAGTGATTTAACAGCTAAATGCTTTGCGCTGTATCCAGGGCTTCGCAATCTTATGGAACTTGGGTTTAAACAAGGCCCCGAAGAACTTGCCGGCTTAGGACGCGTAGCCTTAAACCTGCTCGAAAGACAGCGGAATGGAGAGCCAGGCCTTCTACGCAAATACCTTGGAACTTTTGATTTACATCCGCTAAATGTGGCCCATGAATTAGCCTGGATACCACCACTCATTAACGGCGACGATGGTGTGTACAGTAAGGCTATCCCCTTGGACACCCATGGGGTGCGTGGGTTCCTTACAAGAGATACGATGTCTCAATATGAGGAACACGAAGTGATACACGCCAACCACCCAAACCTTGTGTTGGTCGTAGAAGACGGAAGCCACGTAGAGGGTGCTATTATAGCCAACAAGATCGCTCGTTATCAACGAGTCGCTGAGTATTTACGCCAAAACGATATGAGCATACTAGGCATGAAACCCGAAGATTATCTGCCAGCTGATCAAGAATACGTATTTGCAGACTAACTTTTACTTTTGATATCTGAAATGATATCACGGAGTTCGGCGGCCTTTTCGAACTCTAAGTTAGCTGCCGCCAAATCCATCTGTGCAGTAAGATCTTTAATTAGGTGACCATATTCATCTTTGGGTATCTTCTTACGATCTAATTTAGCCTTCTTCGCTTCCTCTGGCAGATCTGGCCTCAAGCCCCTCTCAACAGCCTTACTCACACCAGTAGGGGTGATGTTATGCTGTTCGTTATATTCTTGTTGAATTTTTCGTCGTCGTGTCGTTTCGTCGATCGTGCGTTTCATACTGCCTGTCATTACATCAGCGTACATAATAACCCTACCGTCTTGATGACGAGCAGCTCGTCCTACTGTCTGAATCAATGCCTGTTCACTTCGCAAAAATCCCTCTTTATCAGCATCAAGGATTGCAACTAAACTGACTTCTGGCAAATCTAAGCCTTCTCGCAACAAATTAATCCCAACGACAACGTCGTACACGCCCAAGCGTAAGTCACGCAATATATCCGTACGATCTAAGGTGTCGATATCACTATGCAGGTACGTCACTTTAATTTTTAGTTCCTGCAAGTACTCTGTGAGATCTTCGCTCATACGTTTTGTCAGAGTAGTAACCAGGACTCGTTGATGTTTGGCGACAGTTTCGCGGATTTCTGCTATCAAATCATCAACCTGCCCCTTAACCGGGCGTACTTCAATCGGTGGATCCAACAAACCTGTCGGACGGATGACCTGCTGCACCGGCTCTGGGCTACGACTTAACTCGTATTGAGCTGGTGTAGCCGATACGTATACTACTTGATTGATGTGCTTCTCGAATTCAGTAAAAGTTAGTGGGCGGTTGTCGAGCGCACTAGGCAATCGAAAACCATGTTCTACTAGTACTTCCTTACGCGCGCGATCACCATTGTACATACCACGAATCTGCGGAATCGTCATATGAGATTCATCAATAAACATCAAATAATCATCTGGGTAGTAATCAAGCAGTGTTGCCGGCTGTTCGCCAGGCTCTCGATTAGTAAGGTAGCGGCTGTAGTTTTCTATCCCCTTAACAAAGCCTGTTTCCTCGAGCATTTCTAGATCAAAATTTGTACGCTGCTGCAAACGTTGCGCCTCGAGTAATAGATTGTTTTGTTTAAAAAATTTCAATCTGTCATCCAGTTCGTGCTGAATCTGCCCTAGAGCAACTTTGAGCTTATCAAAAGGTGTCACGTAGTGAGAGCTAGGGAATACTTTAATAGATTGCTTCTTCGCTAGAATCTCCCCCGTCAATGGGTCAATCTGAGTAATTCGTTCAACCTCCTCACCAAATAGTTCAATACGATATGCAACTTCCTCGCCAGCAGGAAAGATATCGATAACATCACCCCGTACTCGAAATACTCCACGATGAAAGTCGACGTCATTTCGTTGGTACTGGATATCCGTTAATTGCCGCAAAAGTTTGTCGCGTATACGACGCTCACCGGCTACTATTTCAACAGCGAGGCCATCATAATCTTCAACAGAGCCTATGCCATAAATACAACTAACGCTGGCTACAATAATTACGTCACGACGAGTCAACAAGGCGTCTGTAGCTGCATGCCGCAGTCGGTCTATCTCTTCATTTATCTGACTATCTTTTTCTATATACGTATCGCTACGTGGGATATAAGCCTCAGGCTGATAGTAATCGAAGTAACTCACAAAATAGTGTACGGCATTGCGGGGAAAGAATCGTTTGAATTCTGCATACAGCTGAGCGGCGAGGGTTTTATTGTGGCTCAATATTAATGTAGGACGCTGCTGTTGTTGAATGATATTGGCCATAGTAAAGGTCTTGCCGGATCCAGTAACGCCAAGTAATGTCTGCTCTTTTGCTCCTTCGTCGAGACCCCTGACCAACTGCGCAATAGCCGTTGGCTGATCGCCCATAGGCTTGTAATCACTAACTAACTCAAATCTAGACATCTTTACATTGTAACAGTTTTGCTTATTCGTATAAATCTAGGTATGGCTTGTGAATCTTATCGAGTAGTTTCTCGAGTTTGGCGATAAGTTCTTCTGGATCTTCGGAAATAATCACATACTCACTTTCGCGTTTACCTGCGGCGTGTAATATATCTTCGATTTCTGCGCTAATACCACCCGCCCCCTGAAGCATGCCTATGGGTGTATCGGTTTCGAGCGCAATAGTGAACTCATGGAGCGTGCCAATGCGTCCGCCAATGCTTATCACCGCGTCACTGGAATTAATCAGTAGTGCATCGCGTCCGACATAATGTAGCCCGCTAAATAAAATACTATCGTAGGGCACAAGTGGTAAGCGGTACTTCATGGCGTGCTCAACTTTTGTTGCTGCAGGGCTTATGCCCATGCTCATTTTGCCCCCGGCCTTTTTATAGCCGATAGCCGCTTGATGAGGTATGCCCAATGTCGCACCAGTCATTAAGGTATGGCCTGCTTTTGCGATGGCTTTGCCAGCGTTTCTTGCCAATGATTGACCTTCTTCTGCACTCTGCCCTGCAGCGGCGCCAGAAATACATATCTGATACATGTTATGCACCTATCGCAATTAAATCATCAATAATCTGTTCGTCACCTAACTGTGCTAGAACCTCTTGCTCAAGCAGATCCTGGCTCATATATCGCATGAACAACTCATTCCATAAACTGCTCTGCATGTGGCTTTGCACTTGCTGCCCAAACTCCAATCCATTGCAATAACTTATAGCGTTATCCATAAGATTGAATGAGATGACACCTTGTGGGGTGGTCAGACCAACGAAATCCATTCCCGCCCAAAACTGCAACGCCGGCTCCATGTAGTACAAAATGTCTTCACTCTTACGCCATACTAAATCTTCTGCCTGCACATGCGGCTGAAAAACATCTGGCAAGTTTGATTTGCGCCTACCAAAGTGTTTAGCGATGGTTTTCCAGTGAACCTGCTGTCCTGCCATAACCGCCGCCTGTGTGGGATCGTCCAATAATGTCCGTACCAGGAACGCAGAGAAATCGGCACGCACCTGCTTCAATTTGAATAATGCGCTATACATTCGAATTTCGGTAATGTAATGCAACACCATCGGCATGACCGTTAGTGTTATGCCCCGCAAACGGTCGATAGGTAGCGGCAAGATTAATATCACACCCATTTCTTTGCTGTGCGAAATATTGTGGTGATTTTGATATATGTATTCTGTTGCGGCCTGTCCCCAGCGCTTAGCGTCTAGGACAATAACTTCAATATCGCGAGTTTCGAAATCACTCGATGATAGTTTCTTGTAGCTTTTAATGAACTTGGTTTGCCACTGCTGGCTTTCGATAAAACGTGTCGCAGTAAATAATTCGCCAATATGCTCACGCTTTAGCAATGAATCTATCGAGCGATACCCAAGTAATTTCATAACCTTTTTTGGCGGATGAGCTTTGAGTAACTTTTTTGCAGCTGTTCCTTTGATAACCCAACATCGCATATTACTGTCCATACGCACAATCTGTTGTTGAATTTTGGGGAGCAAAGCTGCCACATCTTGCGGATCAGCCACACCTAGCGCGTTAGCAATAAATGCGTCGTGACGGCCAAGTGTTGCCTGAAGTGAATGGTATAGTTCTCGAGGAGTCGTATCTTCTGGATCCAGGCCAAGTTCACGCAACTTCTTGCGAATGGTAGCACTAAGTTCGGCAACCAAACGCACGTCTATTCCTGGATGTCCACTAGAAGACTCAAGTTGTTTAAGACCCGAGCTGAACGCTGGTTCTTGTGCTGACAATAACTCCCGTAAAACCCGTGACATAATTCCCCTTAAGTTTACACTGCTCGTAATCAGCGCGTAAAGACTGTTACTTTATTTTTTGGGGCCGATACCAAGCAGGTGCTTGTCTCAATAGGTCGTCAACCTGCCTCTGTGTGAGCAAGCCTTTTTGTGCACCAACATACTGCACAACGCTCATAGAGTTAATTGGTGCCCACTGTAATGCGCCCGCAATAGTATTACCTTTGATAATGGCAGCAACAAACGTACTCGTAAATGCATCGCCAGCCCCCGTACGCTCGTAGGGGGGTGACGGATCAGGATATATGGGCATCTTGAGACGCTCGTTACCATCAGATGCGTAGGCCCCATCAGGGCCATCGCTGATGACAACTGTTTTAGGCCCCAAAGCATGCAGCCTATCAAACAAGTCATTCAAATCATGATAATTACCACCGCTAACTTGAACTGCTTCCTCTCGATTGAGCGCCAAGAGTTCTGTTAGCTTATACAACTTGCGCAAGCGTTTCGTTCCTGCCGATATCTGGAATGTGCCTGGCTGAAATGCCAGCTTCACATCAGGATGCAACTCAAGCCAATCTGCTAGGTCATCATGAAACGGCAGAGCATTTTTACTTATGGAACTAAAGTAGATCCATTCTGGTATTTCATGTGGCCGTAAATGAGGCCAATGATACTTGTATTCCTCGTGCTTAATCAGAATGGTGCGTTCGTCTTTATACCACAACACATAATGATAATTGCTAATTTTTCCTGGATTTATATGCACAAAACGTGTATCAACATCATTCTTCTCTAGACTAGTAATCATGTCCCGACCATGCTGATCATGACCAACATTGGCAAACAAAGCACTTTTCAGGCCAAGTCGAGCAAAACTAACTGCTGCATTCGCGCAGTTACCCACCGCTTCCACAATTTCAGCATGGTCGAATGGCACCTTGACTCCAAAAGGCATACTGAGCCATTTTTGGTCACCTTCTTT
>CAYUBG010000027.1:0-9525 GCA_964442995.1 uncultured Candidatus Saccharibacteria bacterium
CAATAGTGCCCGGCCTAACATCGTGAATTCGAAAAGTTAATGCGTTTGGAGCGTGCTCTAAAATGTCGGCAATATTATGATTAAACCCCCGATGCGGCGAGAGACCTAGTCGCTTACAGACCGCCGTGTAGCCTTGCACAAAAACCAATTCGCCTTTTGGCCCAACGTTATCCATACAAACAATCGTTGTCGTATCTACACGATCAGTATGCGCACCATGTTCTTGTTTTTCAGCCGCATCTCCATCCTTATGAAAAAGCTGCAGATTTACCACGGTGCCCTCGTGCTCATCAGTCGAAATTTCTGTCGATGAGTCGCCATTAATGCGTCTAACTGTTGGTAACAGTGCTTGCTGAAGGTTAGTGACTTCAGGTAAAAACTCGTTAACATGTGCGAATTTAATTACAAATAAATTTCTATTTGTATCGTTATAGGCACCGTATTTCTTTTTTTGGATAATCTCTGGATGATCACGAAGTTGATCAAGTGTGTATTCGCCCGCGGCTTTTGTAAAATCACCCACTCGAACGTCTTCATCCCCCATTCTAACCACACAGTCTGGGTCTAATATAACCGCTCCATGCTCTCTGTACACCTCGCCTGCCCGGTCCAAGTCGGTTATAGGTTCAACCCAACGTTCTGCATGAATTGCAATATGGGATGGTAGCCCTAACCTGTCGCTAGACATGGTCTCTGCCTCGTAAGGTGATCTTGGTGCCCGAGACTGTTGCTCGGCAATTGCTGGATTTGTCATTCTTTAACCATTCTCCACCCTTAGATTCGATTAGTATTATACAAGTTTGGCACCGTGATTTTTAAGGGCAATTTTTAGAGCTTTCACTTCATCCCAAGGCTTTTCTTTCCCACCGGCAATGGCAATCGTTTTTTCGTGGCCTTTGCTGAGCAGCAGTATTACATCGCCCTTGCCCGCCTTGCTTACGGCTAGGTCTATGGCTTTTGCACGATCGTTGTCTTCGTAAACCTCTGGCTTTTTACTGCTTCGTGCAATCCCTTCTTTAATCTGGGCGTTGATATCTTCGTTGCGTTCACTGCGAGGGTCATCTTCAGTCAGAATAATCCTATCGCAATATTCGGCTGCTAATTCGCCCTGTATATACCTGCTTTCTTGGTCTCGTTCGCCCGCTTTGCCAAAAACAGCCGTTAGCTTACCCTTGGTAACCGGCCGAATTTCTTTAAAAATTTTCTCGAAACTGTCCGGTGTATGAGCAAAATCGATTATGGCACTAAAGCCCTTATCGGTTTTATAGCTAGCCATGCGACCTTTTACGGCCGGTAGGTCGGCAATCCCCTTGGCAATAGCTTCATTCGATATGCCCAGAGCCAAACCGGCTGTCACCACACCCAGTACATTAGAGACATTAAAGCTGCCTGGTAAACCGGTTTTGATGCCGAAAGAATCCCCGATCTTTGGAACAACAGTGAATGATGACCCTGCACTGGTGGTTTTTATGTCTTTGGCACTAACATCAGCTGGCTTGCTACGCCCATATGTCAGCGAGTGAACTGTTTGCGTGAAGTAGTCAGCGCTTGGATCGTCAGCATTTACGATTCCTATGCCACCATATTTTTTTGCTTGCTTAAATAACATAAGTTTGGCTTCGCGATATGCCTCGAACGTACCGTGGTAGTCCAAATGTTCGTGAGTCAGATTAGTAAAAATTGCCGCTTTGAGTGGTACCCCCCAGATACGTCGTTGTACCAGAGCATGTGATGCCACCTCGATAACAATCCACTCCACACCATTATCTTTGGCTGTCTTGATGTTGCGTACCAATTGTGGCGCTCCAAGAGTAGTGAGGCGAGCCGCATTGTGCACGGGGCCATTACCAAAATCGTGCTCTACAGTCGTAAAGTAAGCTGTTTTATATCCGGCGGCACGCAGCACACTGGCCATTAAGGTAACGGTGGTGGTTTTGCCGGTTGTTCCAGTTACGCCGATAATATTAAGCCCACGTGCAGGAAATCCATGTTTTGTTTGTGCAATAACAGCCTCAGCCCAATGACCGTATGGTTCTACTTTTTTGAACACTTCGCGTGGTATAAGTTTTTTGACCGAATCACGATAACTCACTAAACAGCTCCTTTGTTCAGACTATAGTATATAGCGAAAACCGGCCTCTTGGGAGACCGGCTTTGCACTTTATCGCAAGACATTTATTGAGCTTGTGTCATGTTTTGAGCAGATTGTTTGATTTCTGCCAACACGGCTTGCATCTCATCTGCAACAACATTTGCGTAATCAGGGATGTTTTGCTCGATCCAGTTGCTTAACTCATCATCACCTTTTTGGCTAAGTTCGTTAAACATATTGAGCTGCTCATCACTCAGCTTGTCGCTCAGTGCCATACCAACACGCATGTTGAATGTTTGGTAAATGGTATCTACCATTTTGTCTTGCACGTCAGCTGGCAGGCTTTGCAAACCAAGCTCGCTGATGATTTCTTCTTTTGTGTAGTTCATGTTTTTGTTTTCCCTCTATTGATTTAGTTATGTTGTTTAGCTATTAGTGCTGTCGAGGATGTAATCCAGGGCTGCATTAATGTGTGCAGTATCAGTATAGCTGGTTCCGTCAGGCAGTGTCACGCTGAGGATCCTGTCGTTGTTAACACCAGGGACTGTCTCACCGTTGAACTTAAAGCCCATTTGACGTCCCTTTTCTACTGCTGCCAAGATGGTAGGAGTTGCTTCGCCGTTACCTACTCGGCCCGCCATGTGTGTCCATGGTAGTCGACCATCTACTGGATTGAGTTCGATAGTAGGGGTAGGTGATGGTTTTGGTTCACCGAATACATCAGGACCAGGGGCTTTTGGAGGGGCTGGAGCTGGGGCTGGATCGGGCTTAGCGCCACCACCAGGCGTAGCTTTGGGCTTACCGCCAGTTGGGGTGTGCTTACCGCCACCGCCAAAGAAGTGTCCACCGATTAACGCACCAGCTGCACCAGCTGCGGCGGCAGCACCAACAGCGATAGCTGTACGTCGTCGGTTACGACCGATACTTCGATCTGTTAGGTCTTGAATGCCTTCGGTGACATCTTCCGTAGTCAAGGTTTTATCATCAGCGTCGGTACGAATTCGATCAGCATCAGTTGTAAACTGATCACGAGCCTGTTCCCACGATACGCTTGCGGCATCAGCTTCTTTATTAACTTTCGCACCCATTAGTCCTCGGGCTACGCCACGTGCTACGCCGGCACCAAACAAAGCAGCACCAACTGGACCAAACACTGCTGCACCAGCAGCGCCTGCGGCAACACCTACGACTGCGCCAGGGATAGCCATTACACCAGCTTTTTTAACTGCGCCAATGAAGCCAGCTTTGGTGAATAAACGTCCACCTTGTCGAGCCCACCAGTCATAGAACTTGTGTAACTTCTTGCCCTCGGCATTTTGCATCTGTTGCTCATAGATACGACCAGTAACTGTATAAAGTTCCATGATTGCACCAGTGGTAGCAGCTTGCTTGATTTCTTCTGGAGAGCTACCGGCACCTTGCATCTCAGCAGCTACGTATGCACCTGCTAGATCTCGAGCCTCTTCGTATTCTCGCTTGGCCTCTTCAAGTTCTTTTTTATTGCGTCGGCCGAAGATTAAGCCACGACGACGAGCATTTAATTGAATGTAACGATCACGGGCTACACCAAGTCGCTCAGCCAATTCTGGGGGTAGTGGGATTTCTGGCGTTTGTTCAGTAGGAACTTCTGGAGTCTCTTGTGTTGGAGGTTCTGGTGTTTCACCACCGCTTCCACCATCATCGTTACCGTCACCTGTGGTTTCTTCACCAGAGCTTTTCTTTAGCCAACGGTAGTAATCAACATCGTCTTCGGTTGGGTTGCTTTTGCCTTCGCGGGCATTAAGTCGCTCGGCATCTTCACGATTTGCAAGAGCTTCAGCTGCATCACCGTTCCCTAGATCACCAATTTCACCCTCAGGTACTTCACCATGTGCGCGAGTAGCTGTATACCAACGAGCAGCTTTGCGCATTTCGATAGCTTTACCCCACTCACGGAACGTTAAATCTTTAACTTTCTTGGCTTCCATCTTGCCTGTTTCAGGGTTCTTTACACGGATGGTTGCAGATTCGTCTTTAACTGCAGCTGCGTACTCATCATAAAGAGACTGGTCTGCAGATTCTGTTGGTGCCTCGGTTACTGGAGGCTCGGGAGTTTCGCCCGTACCGGGTGTACCAGGATTATTTGCTGGCAAATCAGCGTCGGTATAGCCATAAGCTGCAAGTACTTCGTCACCTTTTAGGTGAGTCTTCTTGCCTTGCTCGTCTACACCATAGACATGCTTGCTTCCGTTTTCATAAACTTTTGCCTCAAGTCGTGCAAACTGGTTTAGCTCTTGTGGCATTTGTGGTTGCATTTCACTCATGAAATTAATTCCTTCTTATATAATTATTTTGTTATTTTTGTTTTGTAACGAAGTTGTTTATTTCGTAATACGCTTATACTAGCAAAATATTTGACTTTTGTCAATATTATTATGCTTTGTTTTCTCTGTTATACTTGTTTTGTACTATGCGTGTTTTAGGAATTGAGTCTAGCTGTGACGAAACTGCTGCTGCAGTGGTCGAAGATGGTCATAGGCTACTGTCTAACGTGGTGACGACTTCGCTAGACCTACATGCCAAGTTTGGCGGCGTCATACCAGAGATAGCTGCGCGCAGTCACATCGAGTCTATTATGCCTGTCGTCGAAGAGGCGCTTAAGCAAGCAAGATGCGAGTGGGACGAGATAGATGCTATCGCTGTTACCTATGGCGCAGGACTAGGTGGCTGCTTACTAGTTGGGGTGCTGACGGCTCGCACCTTGGCCATCACGAAAAACAAGCCCTTGTATGCTATCAATCACGTCGAAGGCCACGTTTACGCCAACTTTATAACCAATACTCCTCTGCCTAGCTACGAATTGCCAAAAACCCAGCCAAAGTTCCCGATGTTAGCTTTGATTGTTAGTGGTGGTCACAGCCAGTTAGCACTATTCAAAGATCACTTTGACTATAAGTTACTTGGGCAAACCCATGACGATGCCATTGGCGAAGCCTTCGATAAGGTCGCCAAAGTACTCGGCCTCCCCTACCCTGGTGGGCCTAGTATTGGAAAGATAGCCCAAAATGGAGACCCAAATGCGTTTTCTTTCCCAAAGGCAAAGATGCCCGGCTATAACTTTAGCTTTTCTGGCGTCAAAACAGCCGTTTTGAGGGCCGTTCAGGCTACTTGTGGCAAAAGCCACGACTTCCCTAGCTTTGAGCTTGCAGCGCTACTCAGCGAGCAGCAAAAGGCAGACTTCGCAGCCAGCTTCCAACGAGTTGCCGTAGAAACAGTAGTAGACAAAACCATTATCGCCTTTGAAGAGTTCAAGCCCACTTCGGTAGTAATTGCTGGAGGGGTGGCTGCTAGCCCAGAGCTTCGTCGACAATTGGCAGATCGACTCCCCTTGCCTATTGAATACACCGACCGAAAATTGTGCACCGATAATGGTGCCATGATTGCCACGCTTGGCTGTTTTAAAGCAATGCACGACCAACCAACGACTGACCCCTACTCTTTAGAAATAGATCCAAATTTGTCTATGTAATCATCGGTATATTTTGTCAATATTGCACGCTTATGGTTATGGGCGTATGCTAGATTCGAAAACAAACAATTTCGCTGGCGTGAGCCTGGTTAACTCCAGGTTCCGCACCAAAATAAACTTCAGGGAAGGCAACGTACACAAGGACTTTTGTAAAAAAGTCTGGGTGTATATTGCTTTTGCTTTTTCACGTGAATTAACCTCTGTGTTTTATTAAACCAACAGAGGTGATATGATATTTACATGAAACTAGGCAAGGCATACGAGCCAGCAAAGCACGAGCAGGCGATTTACAAACTTTGGGAAGACCATGCTGCTTTTGTACCAAAAAACAGGGGTTCAAAGGATAGTTATAGCATTGTTGTCCCGCCCCCCAACGCCAACGGCAACCTGCATATTGGACACGGTTTAACACTGGCCATAGAAGATATTGCCGTACGCTACCATCGAATGAAAGGTGAAGCCAGCCTACTACTGCCAGGGGCCGATCACGCCGGGTTTGAAACCTGGGTTGTGTACGAAAAATACCTAGCCAGCCAGGGTAAAAGTCGATTTGATTTCACTAGGGAAGAGTTATACAAACAGATCTGGGACTTTGTGGCTCAAAATAAAGATAATTACCAGACACAATTCCGCCAATTAGGCGCTAGCGTCGACTGGAGCCGATACGTTTATACCCTAGATGACAAAGTCGTTCGACAAGCGTACGCCAGCTTCCAAAAAATGTGGCAGGACGGTTTAATTTACCGAGCAGAGAAGCTAGTAAACTTCTGTACCTACCACGGCACTGGATTTGCCGACATAGAAGTAGCATACAAAGACACCCCCGGTCATCTGTGGTACGTAAGCTATCCATTAACAGATGGGGAAGGCGAAATTGTAGTCGCCACCACTCGACCAGAAACTATGCTGGGCGACACCGCCGTGGCCGTTCACCCCGAAGATGAACGGTACAAAAAGTTTGTTGGCAAAACCGTCAAATTACCCCTTACTAACAGGGAAATACCAGTTATCGCCGATGATTATGTGGACCAAGAATACGGCACCGGTGCCATAAAGATCACTCCCGCACATGATCCCAATGACTACGACATGGCTGTTCGACACGACTTACCGATGATAAGTGTCATTGGTCACGATGGATTGATCACTCACGAGGCGCCAGAAGAATTTGTTGGTCTAGACGTGGTGGCGGCCCGCGATAAAGTAGTAAACCAACTGGCAGACCAAGACTTTTTGACCAAAAGGGAAGACATTAGCCACAGTGTAGGCCACTGTTACAAGTGTGGAACCGTTATCGAACCGTTGCTGCGCGAGCAGTGGTTTATCGATGTAAAGCCTCTAGCTAAGCCAGCCATAGAAGCCCTTAAGGTTAAAAAGATTAGGTTCTACCCTGAGTCCAAGTGCAAACAACTAGTCACATACCTAGAGAACTTGCGCGATTGGAATATTAGCCGGCAAATTGCTTGGGGCATACCAATCCCTGCCTTCCAGAGTGCCGAAGACCCAACTGACTGGATATTTGACGATAGGGTAGACCAAGAAACCATCACTAAGGATGGCAAAACGTACCACCGAGACCCCGATGTTTTCGACACCTGGTTCAGTAGTGCCAGCTGGCCATACGCGACACTCGACTTTCCTGATGGCAATGACTTCGAAAAATTTTATCCTCTAAGTATCATGGAAACAGGCGCCGATATCTTATACCCATGGGTTAGTCGAATGATCATGTTTGGTCTGTACAACACTGGCAAGATTCCTTTTGAGCAAGTTTATCTGCATGGTCTTATCCAAGATGAGCACGGCCAAAAGATGAGCAAAAGCAAAGGCAATGTAGTAAACCCGATCGACAAAGTCACCGAGTTTGGCTCAGACGCCTTCCGCATGGGGATTATTGCCGGCGAGACTGCTGGCAGTAATCGACCATACGATCAAAGCAAGCTAATAGGCGCTCGCAACTTTTGCAATAAACTCTGGAATATCGCCCGTTTTACGCAAGATCAAGTTGAGCAAAGTAAGCCAAGCCAGCCAAGAGCCCAAACCAATGCCGATCACTGGGTGTTGAGCAAGTTACAACATATAACAGATATGGTTGGGAAAGATTTAGATAACTATCGCTTTAGTGAGGCTTACGAGAAGCTTTATCACACCGTATGGGACGATGTTGCTGATTGGTATATCGAAGCTAGCAAATCTGCACCCAACCCAGACCTTTTAGCGCACGTCCTTACTAGCTGCTTAAAATTACTACATCCGTTCGCGCCATTTGTAACCGAAGCTATTTGGCAGGCCCTGGGCTGGCAAGACGAACTGCTTATAACAAGTAGTTGGCCAAGCAACTTCGAATTCGACGCCAAGAAGGCTAGGGAGTTCGAAACAGTAAAAGAAATTATCACCGAAACACGCCGATTGGTAAAAGATATGCATCTATCCAAGCCTGGTTTACTATTTGACTCTGAAATCTTAGAAGCTAACTCGGCAATGATTGTTCGTATGGCTAGATTAAGCTCAGCTAAATCGGATAGGCAGGGGAGGGGACTCAAGTTACAGGCTAACAAAGTTAAGGCCTGGCTAGATATCGATCAATCAATCATCGCTCAATATAAGGATGATCTGTTGCAACAACTTAGCGAAGCAAAAGAGCAGGGGGTACGGCTCGAGCAGCGCCTGGCTAATAAGAGCTATGTAGCCAATGCCCCAGAGAAGGTTGTGCAGCAAACCAAAGACCAGCTAGACGATATCTCTGGGATCATATCTCAGCTGACCGACGAAATCGGCAAATTGACTTAACTTGCTGGCTCTAGGGCGGTTCGCACTTGTTCGCTTGATTCGATTGAGTCGTAATCGTTGAACCACATCACGTGCCAGCCCATTTGCTGGGCGGGTATTAAGTTTGCTCGGCTATCATCTACCAATAATATCTCTTCTGCAGGAACACCAGCTCTGCTTTGGGCAATTTGATAGATCTTTGTGTCGGGTTTTATGGCGCCAACTTGCGAAGAGTCGATTATGGCATCGTAGGGCAGATCCGGGATGAGCCTTTTGGCGCGTAAATCATCGATAAAACCCTCGCCAATATTACTCATAAGTCCAATCTTATACCGTGTAGATGCCCAACGAACAACTTCATGCATTTCTGGGATGGGCACAACAGCCTTCAGATAATATGCCTGCCAGTCTATCTGATCCAAGCCAAGCTGCTTGGCAAAAGCTTGGTTGAAGGCCTCTCGACTCATCTGGCCCTTACACACAGCGTCATTAAAACGCCAAAAAGCCGTCTCTATAGTATCTGGTGCCAGGCCAGTGTCTTTAGCAATGGCCGTGAAAGCTCGGTGAAAGAAACGCACCAAACAACCATTGATGTCGAAGTAAATAAAGCTCACACCGCCCTTAGTCTTCATCTTTTTGCCAGTGGCACCGCCAGCGGCTTCTCCTACCAGCTGATCAAGCGTTAACCCCAAGACTTGTGCAATCTGGCGGATCGTAAAAATGGAGGGGGCCTTGATTGCACCTCGCTCAATCTTCGCAAGCGTAGAATAGCTTAGCCCTGCTTTTTGACACATGGCCTGCTGTGTTAGCCCGGCATTTTGCCGCGCAAGCTGTAAAACCCGACCCAGGGACTTTTCGTCCGTCACACTCATAGCCTTATGATATCAGATTTACGATAAAAAATAACACAAAAATAGTACTATCCGGCTAGCTCAATTAACCGCGAAAGATTGTGCTGAACAACGTATAGAAGACAATCATGCCAATTACACCCACAAATCCCGCAACCATGAGGGCTTGTTGGGTTTGGCTACCATTGCGCTTCATGACGACGTTATACACCCAACCGCCAAGGCCGAGTGCAAAAAGCAAAGAAACAACAAAAGGACTCATACAAGTATTGTAGCACCTAAAATGCTAGTTTTTTTGCCATTTC
>CAYUBG010000027.1:9535-9777 GCA_964442995.1 uncultured Candidatus Saccharibacteria bacterium
TGGTACATCAAGTCCAACCACATGTATCCCAACACGCTTTCGATCAAGAACTATTTTCTGTTTTTTGGCAATCTTTTTCACAGTTTGCCACAAAGCCAGGTAATCAGCCTCTGGCAGATCTTGAAATTCATCGACCTGCAACTTGGGAACTACCAAAACATGTCCGGGCTGAACAGGATTTATATCCATAAATGCTAGGGTTTTATCGTCTTCGTAGACTTTGTGGCAGGGGATTTCGCCTT
>CAYUBG010000027.1:9787-11184 GCA_964442995.1 uncultured Candidatus Saccharibacteria bacterium
TTTTTTGATGATCACAACAACCTGACCTGGTTGTATGGGGTAAATATCCATGATTACTAAGGTTCTTTCGTCTTCGTAAACCTTATGACAAGGGATTTCACCTTTGATAATTTTAGTAAAAATTGAGTCTTGCATAGGGGTAGTATAAAACATTATGTAAATATGGGGTGTACAATACTCTCATGCTTAGAAAAATTACCCGATTTTTGCTATGGGATTTGTTAATTGTCGCATTAGTCAGCGGTTTTGCTGCTCTTACCTTTTATAAATTGGTTCGTCCGGCCATGATCAACGGTTGGCTGTCGAACAGTGGTATTTACGAAAAAATCACCGATGGCTTGATCGATCAAAATTCCGTACAGCTATCACAACAAAGTATTAGTGGCGTTCCGCTTGATAACCCAGACGTGCAACAAGCAATCAAAAAAGCATTTCCGCCAACGTTCTGGCAACAGTCAACCGAGGAGGTAATCGCTAGTATATTCCAATGGCTGGAAGGCAAAACTGAACAACCTGATTTTTCGATTGATATTCAGCCCAACAAGACAATCTTGGCAACAGAAGTTGCAGCTGCAGCACGAAAAAGAGCAGAGAGCCTGCCTGCCTGTCCACCGCGTCAGCTACCCTCGGGTAATAACCCGTTCGAGATTAGCTGTCGCCCGCAAATACCTGGCAGCATCGACTTGATCGTGGCAAGTTATATAGCCAAATTACAGGCCAGTCCTGAATTTCTGCCAAGCACAAAGATCAATATAAATACGCTAATCACAGGTGAGCAAACCAAAGTAACAACGCTGTCTTCAGAAAACAAGAGCATTGTACGATTGTATGGCTATTCCCAGCTACTGCCGTTCGTGTTATTGGGAGTAAGCATTGGCCTACTGGCCCTGTTAATACTCACCTCACAGAGTCGATTGTCTAGTCTGCGTGGCATTGGTATTGGCATTATGGTGTTGGCTGTCGTTTGTGGCGTACTTCTGGCGGCTACATCGTATAGTCTACAGACTGTTCGGTCGAAGTTTACAGAACAAAGAACACAAAACACCTTCATCGATGCTTCTAGGGTATCTATCGACAAACTTTTTGATGCAGTAGATCATGACCTAACGCGCACTGGAATAATGATAATTGGTGGTTATGGAGCAGTTGGCGGTGCAATGATTATTGGTTCGTTTGCCCTAACTTCAATTCAAAAAAAGAAACAACGCAAAGAACTGGGCATAGAAAAAGAGCAGGGGGATGATAAAAAGCCAGAGTCAATAGCGCCAAACAGCAGCGTTGTAGATGCCAAGGCAAAGTTTCAAGAAGCTATGAAAAACGCAGACAAGCAATAGTATTGCTTGTGGCGGAGAGAGAGGGATTCGAACCCTCGATACCGTTGCCGGCATACTGCTTTT
>CAYUBG010000028.1:0-252 GCA_964442995.1 uncultured Candidatus Saccharibacteria bacterium
AAAGCTTATCTAGTAAATCTACATTTTCTGGAGTATCTGGTATCACCGCATTGATATCTTGCTGGTCAATGCTGCCTTTTTTCTTTGCTTGTTTTATGAGCTCATCTTTAATATCATCTCCGGCCGGAGGGGCCACCGGCACCTTTGACTCGGACTTCTTTTTTTTCTTGTCATCTGCCACGTCGTTGCTCCTTAATGCTTTTTAGTAGTATGTCGAGTTTTTTTGCTTTTTCGAGCAGGGTCTGTACGTCT
>CAYUBG010000028.1:262-3470 GCA_964442995.1 uncultured Candidatus Saccharibacteria bacterium
CATCACTAGCATCCTGCATTGCTTGCGAAAGTTTATTTTTCGTTATTTTGACATAAGTTTCTATCAGGTGCACCTGCAACCGAGCGGCTTCGTATCGAAGCTCTAATACCTCGAGGTCACGATAGAGTTCTTCGTATAGTAATTGCAAAATTTTACCATAATCTACGTATTGGCGCAATGATTCAGGAGGAGTAACTTGGTTATATTCAGGTTCTTGGCGAAGGAATATTAAGTATGAACGAGCTGCCGCCGACGTCATCATCTCGGTCGTGATGGGCGATAGATAACCCCGTAAACTTGGTAATACCCAAGCAAGAGCCAATAGCCGATCTTGAGTTCGCACATACTCAGATGCTCCAGGACTCGTCGCTTTTGAGTCTGTACGCATAGGACGTTTGGTGACAGCTTTTGTCTTTTTCGGCTTAGTGTCTTCCAGCTTCATCTTAACCGCATCCACACTTATTCCGATCAACTCTGCCACTGAACGGACATAATGATCACGCTCAACACTGTCCGTAAGCTGCCCAATAATCGGAAGAACCGAGTCGGTGAACTGGCGCTTCCCCCGCGCCGTAGTAATATCGTTCAGTCTTTTATGACGCTCGATAACCCAATCAACTGCATATTGCTGAGATTGGATGGCCTGGCGCCAGGCATCGGGATTTTTTCTGACCAACTCATCAGGATCTTTACCTTCTGGAACAGTAATAATACTCAGGCTCACCCCGACCTTATTGGCGATCGGTAAACTACGCTCAGTCGCAGCAAGACCCGCTGCGTCTTGATCGAATGCTAGGCGTATATCATCGGTAAACCGGCTAATTGTTTTTAAATGTGCTTCCGTTAAAGCAGTACCAGCCGTTGCAACGACATTGACAACACCCGACTGATGGCTAGCTATGACATCCAAATTCCCCTCTACGACGACTGCGTAGTTTTGCTTGCGCATTGATTCTTTTGCGAGATGCAAGCCAAAAACGTGACGGCTTTTATCGTACACTGGGCTAGCAGGGGTGTTTATGTATTTGGGGGCATTCTTGTCGTCCGTTAAAATGCGCGCTGTAAAACCTATGACCCTACCTTGCTGATCCATAAGGGGCACCATCAGCCTATTACGAAACATATCACCAAGACCATTTCTGCGCTGCGTACTTAAGCCTGCCTTTTTTAGTTCAATAACCGTAAAGCCTTTTTGGGTAAGAAAATTAGTCAATGCAGCAGCTTCATCTGGCGCGTAGCCAAGACGAAATGACAGAACAGTATCTTTGTTATAGCCACGTGTATTACGAACATATTCTAGTGTTGCTGCATGTTTACTTAGATGAACCTGATAGAACTTCGTTGCCAACTCAAGAGCTTGGAATAGTCGTTCTTTTTGTTTGCCATCGCCGCTTGATCGCCCACGAAATTGTTGCAGCTCTACACCTGCCTGCCGTGCCAAAATATCCAGTGCGGCCTTGAAATCGACCCCTTCCACCTCCATCACAAAGGTGAACATATCACCACCTTTGCTACTACTAAAATCATGCCATATCTGTTTTTCTGGGCTTACCATTAGGCTAGCGGTTTTTTCATTACTAAATGGACTCAGAGCTTTGAAATTTCGTCCCGAACGCTTTAGCTCTACATACTGACTGACCACATCCTCGATGCTTAGCCGTGATTTAATCTCCTCCACTGCGTCCATACCTATAGTCTATAGTGATTTGTTGCCGATCGAAAGCATAGGCAAGATAGCTGGCCCCTTACAGTGAAATAAGATAAGATAATGCTTATGCAGCCCCAACAACCAAATAGCCCCAGTACAAACTCAAACCCTTATGAATTTATACTCAACCCAACTAGCCCACAAAAACCAAAGTCGCCGTTTTCGCTAAACAGTGGCTCACCAAAAGGCAAGATTATGCTCGTTTTGGGCATAGGGTTAACGCTGTTGATTACCGTTTTTCTCGGCATAACAGTTCTTGGCGGTAGCAATGATAGCGCAGGTGATTTATTACTTGATGTGCTGCAGCAACAAACCGAAATTGCGAGAGTCGCGGAACAAGGAACCATCAAGGCAAGGCAGTCAAAAACTCAAGCATTAGCCTCCAACGTGAAATTAAGCATCGTGAGTGCTCAACAGCAAATTTTACCCCTTGCCAAAAAAAGAGGCATTAAAACGGATGCAAAACAGCTAGGCCTCAAAAAGAACGCAACTACAGACAAAAAGTTACAAGCCGCTGCAGAAAATGGTCAATTTGATAGCGTTTTTACACAATCAATGTCTGAACAGCTTAGTGCATACAAAAACTCACTAAATAGTGCATATACAAAAGTAACCAGTCAAAAAGATAAAGTTATAATCAAATCAAGTTATGATGGCGCAGCACTGTTATTAAACTCAATTCAAACGAATTGAGGCGTTTCGTCCTTTGTATTACTGACCAAATTGTAACTGTGCCGAATAAGGTCTTGTACCTCATTCCAAGATAGTTGGCCAGTTAGCAAGACAGTATTCCAGTGTTTCTTATTTAGATGGTAACCAGGCATAACAGTCTCATAACGTTCCCGTAACACTGTTGCTAATTGCGGATCACATTTTAAGCTTACTCGAATTGGGGTGGTTTTTTCCGGAATAAGCGCAAACATTCTATCGCCAACCTTGTACACTGCTACATCCTCGCCAAACGGGTAATCCAGCCATGCGTTTGGCATCGACAAGATATATTGTTCTACTTCCTTGTGTGTCATTACTGCTTTTGGAACCACTCGAGGTAACCCTGCAATTCAGCAATGCTGGCTTGGATATCGTCAAAAGCACGATGCACCTCTTTTTTCTCAAACACCTCGCCAAACTTTCCTTGCATCACAATTTTAAAACTACTGACATCAAGCATGCGGTAGTGAAGCTTTACATCAAGTTCTGGCCACCAATGACGAATAAACAGCCTGTCGTTCCATATCGAATTACCAGCGAGAATTGCCAGCTCAGACCCAAACTGATCGTTCACAAGCTGCACCAGCTCCTTCTCAACCTCTTTTAGTTCCTTTCCTTCATCCAACTTATTAAGGAATTCATCTCTATTGTGTGGATATTGTTGCCACCAATTATTTGCTTGGATTCTCTTTGCGACAAGTTCTCTGGGATGTTTAATTCGGGCTTCGTAACTTGCGAGCGTCTTGAAGTTAAAGTCTGTAATTTCGGCCGCAATCTCTAAGATCACGT
>CAYUBG010000028.1:3484-10572 GCA_964442995.1 uncultured Candidatus Saccharibacteria bacterium
CGAGGTCTACCCAGATAAGCTTGGTGGGCACGGTGTTTTTATCGATCATGGCCTACATTGTACCAGCATTTGGCCGACGCTGTTACATGGACTATTTGACCCAGGTTATAACCTCGTCACTGTCCCGACGAACTTTTGGCCGTTCTGCCGCTGGATCATCACCACGATATCCAAATGCTATTGCCGACACACTGCGAAGGTTCTTCTGGCTTAACCCAAGGATTTCATCAAACTTATCGTGGTCAAATCCAGTCATTGGCCCGGAATCTATACCAAGCAATGCAGCTGTTTCTACCATCATACCAAGCGCTATATACGTTTGGTTTTCTGCCCAAGTCGTAAAGCCCGAATCACTAAGCGAACCTACAAAACCTGCGACTGTAGAATGAAGACCCTGTAATGTATCCTTGGGTGCTCCTGTTATTTTTGCAGTACGTTCAACTCGTTCATCGGCTATTAGCTCTTTTTTTCCTTTACGGCTTGCTATAACAACAAAATACGGAGCATCGATAACTTTGGCCTGCGGGCTAGCTTCGTCATACAGCTTTTGTCGTATGTCTTCGTTATCTACAACAATAAATTGCCAGGGCTCCGTGCCAAAAGAACTGGGCGCCAAGCGTGCCGCTTCCAGTATTGTTTCAACGTCTTGACGTGCAACAGGCATATTTGGATCGAATTTCTGTACTGCGTAACGCCATTTTAAAGCCGTTATTATTTGTTCGTTCATAATCACTCCAATTTTTTATGCTATACTTTGTGTAGTAAAGGCAGTATAGATTCAATACTATACTTTGTAAAGTATGAAATTAACCTCTAGAAATTCTGCAATCGAACCGCACGAAGGCTGTGTAGCAAATGCCTTGGATGTGCTTGGTAATAAATGGACCGCCCTACTCATCCGTGACTTGGCAGCCGGGCCAAAGCGTTTTTGCGAGTTCGAAAGATCATTAAAGGGCATCAGTCCACGTACCTTATCGCAGCGACTCGACGACCTTGAGTGTGCTGGCATCGTTACAAAACAGGCTTTTGCCGAGGTACCGCCTCGCGTTGAATACACACTAACACCCAAGGGAAACGACTTATTGCCGATACTGAGACAAATGGCTGCCTGGGGAACAAAGTACAGCTAGTTTTTTGTCTTTGGAGTGAAACCAAGGCACGCAGAGTTAATGCAATAATGTTTACCAGTACTAGAGTCATCTGCGTCAAATACATGACCCAAATGCCCATTACACTTGGCGCAAAGCACTTCGGTACGATGCATACCCATACTGTCGTCTGGTATTAAAGTAACAGCGTCGTTGGTTGCCAGTTCCGAAAAGCTCGTTGCCACAGGCTACGCAAGTATATACGCCATTTTCAGTGTGGTCTAAGTACTTACCGCTAAACGGCGCCTCGGTACCCTTCTCGCGCAGCACTCTGTACTGCTCGGGTGTTAGTTTTTTCTTCCAGTCACTATCTTTCATTGTCGTCATCACTATCCCCCCAGTGCCACTCCGGCTTTCCACTCGTTTTATAGCATACGACAAAAAGTAGGACGATGAGTATAAGCAAGGTGCTGAACCATGGTAGCGCATCTGTGAGGGGGGCAGTTTTATCTTTGGGCAGCATTTTAGTCGACGCAATGACCAGCATAGTCCAAATTAACAGGGTTACCCAACCCTGCCACTTTTGAGGCAAACCCCAGCCGTAACCATATCGTCGCTTACCAAACCATGGGCGCTTCATGTCACCCTTTCGTCACTAAAGCTATTTCTTACCCACTTTGGCGCCAGCACCTATTGTGCCTTTTTTTACACCCTTGTCGATATCTTTGGAAATGTCTAGTTTGTCTAAATGTAACGCTTTAACACCAAAATAAACTAATGCAGCAATGGTGACAAAGCCTTTAAGCGTACTAATGAATGGGCCGTAGGCAAGTTTATTTGCACACTGCCCTGCGTCTTTCGCTAAACACAAGTATTTATCGTTTAAGTTCACGCCACCGGTAACTAGTCCAATTACTGGGTTGAGTATATTTGCTACAAGTGAATCGACAACACTCTTGATTGCCGTACCCAGCACCAAACCGACTGCCAAACCGACCACACCTTGTTCTCGAACAAAGTGCATGAATCCACCCAATTGCTTCGCAAGTATCTTATCCATAACAGAGGTGATTATATGCTTATAGTATAGTACATGCAAGCATTAGAAGAATTTAGTGTATATCGTATACGCACCGGTAGAAACGAGAAAACTAAGCACGGTACCCCACACAAGATCGATAACAACAATTTTAAGTGGGAACCCTTTCAGCGTTGCGTAGTTTGTTAGGTCATATGTCGCATAGGTAACCAAGCCAAATAATGCACCTGCTAATGCAATGTGATGTGATCCACCGCTTTTGACTGTCGGGCCAATCACAAAATAGATAAGCCCAACGATAAATATTGCGTAGAATAACGCCGCTGCTACCCATTTAACATCTTTGGTCATGAGGCCTTTAAGCTCGGTTGCGTAGAGGTTTTTTGCGATAAGGCCCAGCCAAATTCCATCTAACACCAAAAATAGACCGAGTGCTATTGCATATAATGCTGGGTAGTTAATTTTCACTGCTTGCTCCTTATGATTATTTTCTAATTGTACTACTTTTTTGTTGCATGTAAGTGAGTCGCAGTTCGGGCGCAAGACGCTCAATTGCATACCGTAGCATTGTGCGAGGCATTTGGTGAGCATGAACGTCTAAAAAACTACATAGTGCAACTTCGTTCCGCTTGCCTACTTCACGTAGCATCCAGCCAGTAGCTTTGTGAATATAATGATGAGTATCTGTTAGATTTTGTTTGGCTAAGTTAAGCGTCGGCCCGAATTCGCCCCGCTTGATAAACTCACCTGCAGCAAGAATTGCAATGCGTCGCTCCCAGATGTTCTTACTTTTAGAAAGTATGCCTACTATTGTTCGTTCCTTATCGAATATATAATCTCCAACAATATAACTTGCCGAACTATCAACCAAATCCCAGTTATCTACCCAGTCTGTGTTCGCCAGGTACAAATCATAGATTTGTTTTTTTGTTGGGCTGTCACCCTTTTGATACTGCAATACCCATATAATGAGCGCTGTGAGACGCTCCTCATGATACTTAGAGTGCAGCAGCCCCACTACCTCATCCGGTGATACAGATTTGCAATATTTTTTGGCAATTGCCCGTTGGTTAGGTACGGTTATACCCAAAAAGTCATCTGATTGCCCTGGCTCAAATTTGAAGAACCATTCAGAAGATTTAGCACGTTTCGGGTCTGCCTTATGGACCAGTTCTTTACGAATTTGCTCAATAAAGTCCATCACATAGAATCAGGTGCACTTATACCAAGTAACGACAGTCCGCTTTGCAATACTGTTGTATAGACAGAAACCAAAGCAATTCGTTCAGTTTGACGTGAGTCACCAATTACTCTGTTTGTCTCGTAAAAACGATTAAACACCTGGGCCAGCTCATATAGATAACTACAAATCAGATGGGGTGCCAGCTCAGTGCTTGCCCTAGCAACAACTTCTGGATACTCGGTCAATTTAACTACCAACGTACGTTCGCCGGCTTGGAGATTATTGGGCAAATCGTCATTATGAGTTGGTGCTTTGGCGAGAATACCTTTGGCGCGAGCATGTGCATACTGTAGATAAGGTCCACTATTCCCTTCGAGTGCAATTGACTCTTTGGGATCATAGACAACGTCACCGCCAATACGGTTTTTGGCAAAGGCGTATTTTATGGCCGCCAGCACTGTGTCCTCGTTAGCGCCACGACCCTGTTCTTTGGCTGCTGCGTGCGCAGCATCAATTATTTCGAGTGCTGTTACTACATTACCTTTTCGACTACTCATTTTTACACCGCCGGCCAGCTTTACCACCCCATGAGTAATATGCTGGGTCTTCTGGGCTAGTTCAGGTTCAAACTCCGCCACACTTGCTAACACAACCTGCATGTACTGATCTTGTTCGTTAGCGGTAATAATAATCGATTTGTCGTAATGATAATTGTTCCACTTCGTCTGAATCAAACCTGTTTCTTTGGCTTCGTAGGTAGGTAATCCCTCTGAATTAATGAACACCCGGGTATGCAAACCTTTGGCCTCGCCATCAAACACGACCGCTCCCTCACTTTTTTTGTACACGCCTTTTGCCAACTGCTCTTGAACAGTTTTCACGCCCAGGTCAGTTACCTCGCTCTCGGGAATAAAGCGATCGAACGGATCTACATGTAGTTGTGCATATAGAGTTTTGAAGTAGTCATAACTCCAGTCACGGCATGTCCAGTATATTTGTGCAAAGGCTGTGTCATGATCATTTTTTTTGTGCAGTTCATATACTTTTTTATTGATCGCCACAATCTCGGCCTTGCCAGATTCGTCATCTTCATAGGCACTGTTACCCTCTACATAGCGATCACCCAAAAACGCCGGGCGTTGTTCTGGTAAAATCTCTTGGAGTTTTTCAGGGTGTTCGCCACCAAGATGTTTGATGATTGCCCACATAGTCTTACCGACACGCAAGCCCCCATCGCCACCATAGTTCAGCCGAACAACTTTTGCGCCACTATATTCCACTAGCCGAGCAATAGTGTTGCCTACGAGAGTCGTATACAGGTGCCCGGCATGTAACGGCTTAAACGGATTTGGATCTGAATATTCAACTAATATGGTCTTACCGGTATTTATGCTACTGTACGTTCCAATTTTTGTAAGCTGTTCCAGCAATACATCATCTTTTAGGCGAAAGTTAATGAATCCAGGACCAGCAATAGTTACATCTACGATGTATTGATCTAATTCAGCATGCATGGACTGTACCAATTGCTCTGCAACGTTGCGCGGATTGTTGCCAACAGACTTAGCAAGCTGCAACGCGATATTGGTAGTAAAGTCACCAAACTGCGGTTCAGGCCGTGAAAGGATTACCTCGTGATTTGCGCCAAATAATTTTTGCACCAACTGTGTAATGCGTTCTTGAATTAACTCCATCACCATCTATTCTACCCTGTTAGGACCATCTTCGCCATGATGATAGACGTACAGAGGTTTTTGTTTACCGGAATCACTTATCACATCAGCCACATAGCCGAAACCACAAGCCTTAAAAACGCCGGAACTTAAATGATTGCAAACGGCAGCTAGGTTTTGACACCCCCTACTAATTGCAAGGTCTCGATTCTTCACAATAAGTTTTTTAGCCAGGCTATTCCCCTGCCATTCGGGCAAAACAACCAGGTTACCTATTTGAGTATAGGTCGAACCATTGTATTCCCGATCTTTTGTGTGCCCCGCATAACCCACCACCTCTAACAGTTCATATTCCATGTTACTTACCATATGCGCACTAACAGCACAGTAGCCAAAATACTGGGCAGCCAGAGTATCAGGGGTTATTGGGTTCATGTCTGTATCTGGCTGCTGACTGTACAGCATAATTTGCTCAGTTGATACGCCATGTAAAACTGGGTTATTCTTTTCGAATATTACTATTTGATCCATTACTAATCCTTACAAATTAAAAAGCCCCTTGTGTTGGGGCTGGTGTAAGGCTTTTAAAAAATTAGATAACTACAAGCACCGCCCCGTACATACGACCGCGGCGAACCATACTATTACTGCTTGTTGCAATTATTTGCATAAACTCATTTAATCACGTTTTTTAATTTTTGCAAGTTTTATCGGCTGGATCATTTGCCACAACGACCAATACAAAGACGACAATAATACAAAAAATAAGACCGTAGTACTTATCATCTGTCCGCCTCCTAGGGGATTAACGATCCTGTAAGACACGTCGAAAATAATACCCCCGGGATTAGTTAGTACATCCCATGTATTCCAGCGCAAGAACCTGCCCAGATAAATAGCAAAGCTACATGCCAATAGTAAAGCTGTTATAACCAGATGAGCACTTTGTGCCTGCAGCCTTTTAAGTAATTCTCTATGTACCAACACTAAGCTAAGTAATCCAACAGACAATCCGGTGAGCGTAAACATCAGAATCATTACTATATCTACTAGTATTGTTTGGTTACTTGCATACTGAACATGAATAAAATCGGTGGCTATATAAAAACTATTTGGCAAAAACCCTATATAGCCCCCTGTAAGAAGTAACGGAACTAAACTAAGCCAACGGTTGCGGCCTAGCATGCTGACAATCATCGTCGCAAAACCAAGAGGCAACCAGGCTAATAGCAAGTTCCAAATCAGGTACCAGTAATCGAGTGATCTAAAACTTAGAGCACGCACTACGAACAACAGAATACTGGCTATACTCATGATCAATAGTGCTTTAAGTGATCGCTCTACCGACATAGCTTCAGTATAACGCATCACTAGTAGCCAAGTTCGGTTATAATAGACCGTAAATGAATATACTTAATCAATCTATTGAGTTTATACGCGTCAATGTACGCAAATTAATGGTGAATATAGCTCGGTTATTAAACTCTGTAACCGGTGGCAAGATTTCACCCGCAAGCGTGACCATTATTGGGCTAATTGCCCATATCCCTATTTCGTGGTTAATTGCGACTCGTCACAATCTTAAGGCGGCGGTACTGCTACTGTTCTTTGGCTTATTCGATGCACTGGATGGATCACTGGCACGACTGCAAGGAAAAGCAAGTAACTCCGGCATGCTGCTTGATGCTAGTACAGACCGCATGAAAGAAGTCATGCTTTACACAGGAGCTGCATATTCACTAGTTGCACAAGGTTCAGCATATTGGACGGCCTGGGCGGTCGTTGCATGTGGTGCTTCGTTAACTGTCAGCTATGTGAAAGCCAAAGGAGAAACAGCCGTAAAAGGCTTGCCAGCCAACGAAGTTAATCGTCTGTTCCAAGATGGGGTTATGCGTTTCGAAGTTCGCATGACCGTTCTGATTGCAGGATTAGTAAGCAACCGATTGTCGTGGGCTATCGCATTTATTGCTATTACTAGCAGCATCACCGCTATTGGACGCTTACGAACTATTATGAATAAAATATGATAAAGATTGATCTTCACACCCATTCAGTATCCTCGCCAGATGGTGGCATACAGACAGAAGATTATGCCCGAATAATTG
>CAYUBG010000029.1:0-1569 GCA_964442995.1 uncultured Candidatus Saccharibacteria bacterium
TAAATTGTATGGCAGAAGCAACTACCAAAGCCGAAATAGAGCAAATGGTCGAGGACATTCTCGACACTATCGAGCGGGGCAGGGAGCGCGAAATCGTATCACGCCGTTTTGGCCTTTTTGATCGTAAAGAAACCCTCGAACAGATCGGCGAACTACTCGGTATTACTCGCGAGCGAGTACGACAACTTGAAAAGGCGGTAGTCACTAAGCTAAAAACTTCTGCAAAAGACCTTCCCCACATAGAACAGATAGAAAAGCGATTCCTTAGTGAACTACAGACACGGGGCAATGTCGCACGCGTCAGCGAACTATCTATCGCCCTAACCGGCAATAATGACAAGTTAGATCAAGCACGAATATCGTTTCTAGCAACATTATGCCCAAAACTAGTTGTCGTAGACGATAACGATCACTATTTCCACGCAATTGCCATCAAAGATGCCCATGACGAAAAGCAATTAAAAGATCGTGTTGCCAAGATCATCGACGCTATTAAGACTATTGGTAAACCCACCAGTATCGACGAAGTTGCCGCCGGGGTTAAAAGCACCGACACGAACCATACAGCAGCCCTTGCAAGCGTCAGCAAGCATATCGCCACTCTCAACAACCGCTGGGGCCTCGTCAAATGGCCGATGGTTAACCCTAAGAACATCCGCGATAAAATCTACGTTATTCTGCACGACAACGGCAAACCACTGCACTTCAACGAGATTGCCGACGCCATCAAAGATAGCTCATTCAAGCGTAAAGACGTGACCACCCAGGCCATTCATAACGAACTCATCAAAGACGGCCGCTTTGTACTAATTGGTCGTGGTATCTACGCCCTGAAGGAATGGGGCTACGAAAAGGGTACAGTTGCCGATATAATCACCGAAGTACTCAAGAAGGCAGGGGAACCACTCCATCGTGACGAAATCGTCAAACGCGTATTAAAGAGCCGACAAGTAAAAGAAACTACCATTCTATTGAACTTGCAAGGCAAAGACCAGTTCAAGCGCGTCGCTAAAGCTACGTACACCATCGCAGAATAGAGCAACCAAGCCATTATTGGTAATCAACTAGTTAATCGAATGTCGGTAGCTATAGTTCATAATTAGTAGGTAATAGACTGCAATATAGTTCTATGCCAACAAACAAAAGACGTTATATTTATATAACGAACGTTTTGCGAACATTTTAACATGATCATTCGTCATAAAGAAACGGCACGACTATGACCACAAGTCGCTTTTCGAGCAGGATGCAGGGAAGCAAAATATTTACAAAATATTCTGGAACAAAACCGGCCAAGAACGCCGAAACTACGTGCAATGGAGCAACCAAATGATACATAGACATGACGTCGCACAATGTATATTTTGCGACTCGTTATATCTGTAAATAGTTGATTACTGATACCTCTGCTGCAGGGGACCAATACTAGCATCTTGAGTATTTATGGACTTATTTCGCTTCATTACCTTCAAATATAAACCGTTAGGTTTTGTGTGCTTCTGACTTAATCAGCGTTTATGTTGTGCACATATCGAACGCTCATCCACACCCAGGTTGTCCACAGCTAAT
>CAYUBG010000029.1:1579-6061 GCA_964442995.1 uncultured Candidatus Saccharibacteria bacterium
TTCTCTCTAACAACAAAAATACTTTTGCAAAATTTGACTTTGCTGTTGTTCTATATTATTTTTTGCATTTTCCCTACTTTGTCGTAAAATTAGTAAAATTTGACTTTTTACCTTTTGTGTTTGTTAGTTTGTTTTCTGCTCTTCAAACATTGATTTATGTATATGAACATTTTACGAACTTGACTAGGGGAGAATGGGGCGTTTCGCGTACTTCAGCGCACCGTCCTTTTACAACTTCAATACTCTACAGCCGGCCAGAACTACATGCATACTTGCAGACAAAACATATATACACTATTGTTGCCGATTGATGTTCACCACTACCCTGCCTACTTGACGTATACTTTTTCTTCAACACGTATATCAATATACTCGGTCGGCTTAGTACCGTCTTTGATCAACCTATTTTTTGTAGCCAAAAACTGACCAGCGGCGAGCCGAGGGTCTGACATGACGCTGGCCTTAACATAGTAAGAGACCTCTTTGAATCGTAACTGTACTTCGCTTGCCCGGGTAGGCAGAACGATCTCGATAGGAGTAAGTCCAGCAGAAGATACGTATTTTGTGAACGTTGTGATAAATGCTACGCTGTCCTTTGGCAGTACTCCCTTCCCTAGACTTACCCCAATATTTGACTGATCTTTTACTTCAAATAATTTCGTCTGAGCAATAGCAGCGGCGTCTTTTTGGCGAATAAGGGCTCGGCCTGTTTCGTCTAGTAAATACGTCTCTCCCTGACTGGTTATGCGTAGTACAGGCTGTGCAGCAACAACCTCAACTACTGGACGACGACCCATTAATGGTGAGGTAATTGCAACTTCCGACAATTCCGGAAATCGTTGCTTCATTTGCTTTGAAAATCCCTCACTATCAATCGTTATTTTTGACCTATTCAATAAGCTTCCTTGCAGTATTTGCTGCGCGGCGGCAGCATATTGCTGCTTATCACGCAGCAGGATTGTACTGTCCCCTTGTCCAAGCAATACGAGCCGAGGGTTCATAGTAAGAGTCGATACATATACGATGCTTGCTAGAATTCCGAGCATAGCAATAACGCTGGGCAAATGACGCCATTGTAGCCGTTTAATCTGTTTTCGAGAATCTTTTATCCGCCCCAACGCAGCACTCGCCTTTACGGGGCGCTGTTCATTAGGCATAGCAGGTCTAGCATGGTACGAGAATACGACATTACCGGCTCTTGCCGAATCAGTAGAAATACGGGGCTGTCGTCGTTCTAGACGCCCACCTTTCTTGCTGAACCCCACTAGCTGCGCCCTTTCGATTCTGCAGCAACTGCGAATATCATATTGGCAATTTGTGCAGCAGCATCAGTTTTGACTGTCTTATACAATGCACGGCCAAGGTCAGTGCGCTTTTCTTTTGAGCCAAGCAAATCGATTATCGCCTCAGCAAGAACGGCCCCATCTGCCAGTAGTTCGTCTTCTGTTACTAGGACAATCGCTCCTTGCCGAGCAAGAACCTGTGCATTTTTTGTCTGATGCCCACCCGTTAACTGCGGGTTCGGCACCACAACACAAGCTTTTTGCTGTGAAGCAAAATCTGCCAAGCTGTTTGCCCCTGCCCTGGTAACAACTACATCAGCGACAGCGCTATACCTATACAAATCAGATAAGAATTCGTAAACGTGAATCCGCTTAATCACTTCGGGCTGGAAGTTCTCCATATACAAATCGTGCAGTTCTTTGGTCTTGCCAGGACCAGCTATATGAATAACTTGCAAATCAGCCACCTTGGCAAGAATTAGGGGTAATGCATGCACGATTGCACGATTTAGGCGGAGCGCTCCAAGACCACCCCCCGTGACAAGCAACACCGGAGAAGCCGTATCCAATCCCAATTCATCTTTTTGCTTCTGAAGCAGTGACGGCTGAGTTACTGGTACGAATCTTTCGTTTACCGGTACACCTACATACTTTGTCTTAGACTGAGGATAGTTATACTGATCTACTGGCAACGCAACTGCATGCAATGATGCCCATCTTGCAATTATTCGATTTGCGAGGCCAGGAATAGCATCTGAGTCATGTGTCACGAAGGGCACGCGGAACAAAGCCGCGGCAAGGCCTACGGGGACACCAACAAAGCCGCCTTTTATGAAAACGGCGTCTGGGCGTTGCTGTGCGAACAGCCATAGACTTTGCAAGAAACCAATGGCGAAGTACACCATATCGCGAACATTTTTTAGTTGCGTAGGTACATCCAATATCTGGCGTAAGCCGCCGCCGTGATATCGTCGAAACTTGCCTGCGCGCACCGTCTCTACCTGATCAATAGTCTTGTGCTGTTTTGGAATATCGGCAAGTTTATCCCCCTTTGCAATAACAAAAACCAAGGTCGTACTAGGACTGGTTTTTTTTAGTTCATCAGCGACGCTTAGAATCGGGGTGATATGCCCCCCTGATCCGCCGCCGACCAGAAATATCTTCATCAGACCTGCCCTCATTTATTTCATCGTTTGCAATAACACTGTACGTAGTATACCGCGAAACCTGAAATGCGACCCCAAGAGCTCCACAAATAAATATCAGGCTCGTTCCACCAGAACTGATAAATGGCAAGGTGATGCCTTTTAGAGGTAGTAGCCCGAGCATAGCGCCGATATTGATAAATGCCTGGGTGCTCAACCATGCCAATATACCCACTACCAGCAGCCTATTATACGTTTCAGGTGTTCGCTCAATTATGTTTTTGAGCCTACTAAAAAACAATGCAAAAACTCCTACGAGGATTATACTGCCAATGAATCCAAATTTTTCGGCATAAATTGCAAAGATGGAGTCATTGGCCGCTTCTGGCAAGTAGCCGTATGCTTGCACGCTACGCCCCAGGCCCAGCCCAATGAACCCGCCCGACCCTACAGCAATCAGCGCTTGGCATGCCTGATAGCCAGTACTTTGGCAGTCGCGTGAAGGGTTGATAAACGTTGCAAAGCGATCTCTCCGGTAGGCTGTCGAACTAATGAGTAAAACTGTACCAATGAGAACTATACCGCCAGCCATAGCTAATTTCTTCAGCGGGAAGCCAGCCACGAATAACATAGCAGCCATCATCAACACCATCACACCAGTAGAGCCAAGGTCACTCTGAATTTTGGCCACCACTAATGCGATTGCCGCTAGAGCTATCAATAGTGGCTTAAGCGAAACTTGTGGATCGGTAAGATTGCGTGACCGAATTCTTTCGGTGCAAATTTTATGAGCTCAGCAGCCTGAAAAGACATGCCACCAATCTGAATCCAACGATATGCTCCGTTTACTCGTTCGCCTAGCAGACGAACAGCTACCGCTGAGCCAGCTGCCAAGTACAATAACGGCCGTTCCAAAGATCTCCAGACCTTCAAGGGCACATTAGCTGTCACCAGAAATGCACAAACACCAAGCAATACTGACACAACCTGCTTGCCGGCATAGTAGTTTTCACTTACCTTTTTCTGTGCAGCCAAACCCGGGCTAATGGAGTAAATAACTATCAACCCCATAACGAGCAGAACAATACTCAGTAAGAGCAATACGTAATCTGGCCTATGCTTACGTTGATCGTTCGCCAGTAGGTTCGGTCGACGAGAACTAGGCCGCATAACGCCCTGCCAGGCTGTTGCTTTGATAGATATTACATATGTGTATTTTCATTATTCTTATGTATTATACTTTTTTACATCTTTGGAGTCACACCAAAGTTATTAATGAGCATCGTTGCCAACGAACCAAATATTGGTGCAGCCGCTTTTGCACCCGCATAACCACCGATCTTCGGTTCATTCACGCGTACGACAATCACATATTGCGGCGTAGATCCACCGACAAAACCCATGTACGTACCGTTATCTTTATCATTATAGTAACCACCCCCTGGCTTTGTAATTTGCGCTGTTCCCGTCTTACCCCCAAGGCTATAGCTAGATGAAGGCTTGGCCATGCCATAGACATAGTAATTTTTTGATAACGTGTATTCCATAAGCTCTCGAATATCATTGCTTACTTGGCCAGAAACAACATTTCTTCGCACAATATCCGGCTGCTTTTTTTGCAATTTGCCTTGTTTGTCAGTTTGTTGGTCTACCAGTGTAGGCCGATAGTAGATGCCCCCATTTATTACGCTCGATAGCGCTGCTCCCATCTGCAGTGGCGTTGCTGTCATCCCCTGGCCAAATGAGGTATTTGCGTACGTTATGTTTAGCCCAAAACCATCGTTCGGATCAGGTATCGACCCGTCTGCCTCATAGCCCTGTTCTATACCGGTTGCTTTGCCAAAGTGATAATGATTTGTCATATAGTCGTGCCACGTATTGCGAGCTTTTTGGTTTATCTGACCTCCCCCCATTTGCATCAGCAGCCAGGTAGCACCAGTATTCAACGACAATTGCAGTATGTCAGCAACACTGCGGTTACCTGCCCCGCCATCTTCTTCAATGTTCGTTACCTTTGCATCATCAATCTTAAACATACTAGGGTCATAGTACGT
>CAYUBG010000029.1:6071-10552 GCA_964442995.1 uncultured Candidatus Saccharibacteria bacterium
GTCCAATGCTGCTGCAGCAGTGAGAGGCTTCATAATGGACCCGACTTCCAGCGGCGAGCTTACCGTGGCATTGTTAAACACATTGCCATCTTCGACTTTGTAGAATTCTGCTGGATTATAGGTAGGATAATTCGCCATAGCTTTCACTGCTCCCGTATTTGGGTCCATTATCAGCGCGCCGCCAGACTTAGACCCTGCATGTTCAATGCCTGACTTTAAAATATCTTCTAGCTGTCGTTGCATGGCAACGTCGATGGTCAACACAACTTTTTGGCCTGGCTTCGGTTCGTCGACAACATTATCCTTATTGGCGACCAGCGGAACTCCCTGGGCATCCGTAATTGCACGCAAATGACCAGCACTACCCTTTAGTGACTTATTTAGTGATTGCTCTATGCCGTATTTTCCTGTTCCCTCATCATCTACAAAACCTAATAATTGTGCAGCAAGATCACCTTGAGGATACGTACGAACCGACTCTTCACGGGTGCCGAGACCCTTAAAATCTAGCTTGTCGAGCTGCTCTTTTTTATCCTTTGATAATTTTTTTGCCAACACTGCATAACGAGAATTAGCCTTCATGGCAGATTCATACCGTAGTGTATCACCGCCAATAATTCTCTGTACCGCTTCGGCCACCTTTTGGGGTTCTTTTATAAACTTTGGATCTGCAAACAGTGTGTATCGCTTTTCGTTGAGGACCAGCGGTACTGTATTTGCACCATCGTGCGCCTCGATCAGACCCCGCTCTGCCGGTATTTCATACTCTTTGAGCTGTCCACGAAGTGCCGCTTTTTTATAGTAATCGTGGCGAATAATTTGCAGATAGAACAGCCGAATGCCAAAAATTGCCACCACCAAACACAACAACGCGTACCATATCTGTACGCGCTGCACTACTGGAGAAGATTTTGTAGCTTGGCGTGGTTGCATGTAATCCCGATGAAATTAGTTGGTTATCGTTGCAGCCGGAGCGACCGAGACCATGTTTTTTGCAACGTCGCTGTTCTTTACACGATCGAGTGCTTGCAGACGTGCTGATGCCACCTCTAGCTCGCTATGTTCCTGCTGCAATTCTGTCTGCTGCTTGTTTAGCGTGTTGATTTTATAACCGTATGCATTTGTCTTTGTCACCTGCGTAAGATACAAAAGACCCAAGATGCATGCTAACACAATCAGAATAATTGTATTGCTAAATGGCCCTATCGTACGTTCTGATGTACGAAAACTAGTGGTGTTTTGATTACGGCCAGCAAACCGCTGACGACTCATGGCGAGTGTACTGGAATATGTCATAACGTTTCTTTTTTTGTGTTTATGTTTGTTTTTTGTGGCGACCGCTGTTTTGGCGGCCGCCATTTCCGATTTCTTACAGTACTTTTACTCGTACTTTGTAAGCTCGGGAGGTGCTTTTTACCTGGATTGGCATTAAAGCCCCCTTCCTTTTGTTTTTATTTTCACTGCGACTCGTAGTTTTGCGCTACGAGCACGCGGATTGGAAATAACTTCGTGAGTGGTTGCAGTTATTGGACGCTTGGTCAGTAACGTAAGTTCGGCGTCATATCTATTGCCTGCATAGTGAGCTAGTAGCTGTTTTACAATCCTGTCTTCCAGACTATGAAAGCTGATGATTGCCAAACGTCCACCAGGCTTGAGAAGTTGAACCCATAATGGTATTGCCTTCTCTAGCAAGCGCAGTTCGTCGTTTACCGCGATTCGCAACGCTTGGAACGTTCGCGTAGCCGGGTGTACACGGCTTTTGCCTCGCCACTGTCCTGCAACTATTTCTGCGAGCTCTTGGGTTGTCTGTATGGGCCTTGCGGCAACAATAGCCTGTGCTATACGCCTTGCCTTCGGTTCTTCGCCATATTCTTTCAAAATGGATGTAAGCTCTTCAACACCAAGCTCATTTACAAGTGTCTCAGCGCTAATTGTTTGTCGTTGGTCCATTCGCATGTCCAACGGTCCATTTTGATTGATCGCAAACCCGCGATTCGCAATATTAAGGTGCGGAGATGATACTCCCAAATCGGCAAGTATCATATCGTAGTGTCGACCCTGCTCGGCTAACTCTTGGCTTGCCGTCAGAAAATCCTGATGCAGGATTTCGACGTTTGGGTCTGTGAATCGCTCTTGCAAATGGTCTATAGCCAATTGATCGCGATCTACTAACGTCGCCGTCCAGCCATTGGTATGAGCTCGTACGCTTAATGCGTGCCCACCATACCCGGCCGTTAGGTCCAGATACGTCTGCCCTGGTTCTGGCTTGAGATATTCGATTACCTCATTCAGTAACACGGGCTGATGCATTGTGTGATTGTTTTGGTGCATGCTTTTTGTTTTCGTATCTAGAATCTTCATTCTAGACAGTTTTTTTGTTTTTTGCAAGATCACCTATTCAGCAGTCAACTTTTTGTTTTTTTGTAATGTTTTTGTTTTTGTTGTCGCGTTAGAAACTTATGAAGGTAGTTGTTATGTGTAGGTTTCCCTATATAACGCTACTTTCGTTTTTAACGTTTGAGAGACTTATGTGTGAGGTGGAGTTTTGGGAGGTGTTTTTTATAGAAAGTACTAGGGTTATTTAAGTGGGCCCTCGACCACTTGTTGGCTGCCGAATAGCTAACCTCGTGATATGAGACACCCACTTCGTGGGCTTCTCTTCGCGCCGGGCAAAAAATTGTAATTTTTGCTCGGACTGCTTTTCCCAGTCAGTGACCATTTCATACATGGATCATTTATTCGGTTGAATCTGAATTGTTAAAGAACTTATTTGGCTGCGGTGATGCGCCAATAGCGACCTGCTCGCACTGCAACAACTTCACGGTCTATACCTGCAAAGTCGAGCAAATGCTGCTCTAGAGCTACTCGTCCCTGTTTTTCGTCCAGCGGACCTTCGCTCTTCCCCATTCGAAAGCGAACATTCAGATCTGCCGTACGCTCATCAAGGATATTTCCCTGCAACTGCGGTTCGACCTGCTCGTCCCATACCGATTTGGGGTACATGTGGAGGTAGTTTTGGAAGCCCTGGGTTACTACAACGCCACTGGCAAACTCATCACGAAGTTCCACCGGAATGGTTAACCGGCGTTTATCGTCGAGTTTCCTGACGAAATAGTCGACCTTGGACATCTTCCCTTTCCACGTTAGGTTTTATATTGTTTGTTTTTGATGTGCCGCGGTTTACTCGGTTAGTCTCGTTTGTTTTTGTCGAGGCTACCCACGATTACCCACTGCCATGAATATACTACCCACGATTACCCACAGGCAAGCTTTTTTTCAGCAAATATTCATCTTTGTTCAAAAGTTATCCACAGTTTGTTCGCAAACTGTGCTTTATACACAACATATAGGGTCCGGCGCATACCGGACCCTACTAGACAATATTGAATGGATAAATTACTGGCGAGGTACGAGAGTTGCTCTCAGCACGTCTACATCGGCTGCCGACATATGCATTGCAGTAGCTGCATCGCGATCAGTACCCTCAATTGTTAGCCGTGAATTACTTGGATCAAATGCAGCTTGAATAGCATCATCTTCCGAACTTACGCTTAGGCGTGGATCTTCATAAACTGATATTTTGGTACCGGTCAATGTTCTATCTGCAGCTACCCAGACCAGATTATCTGCCAATTCTTCTGCAGTCTGATCTTTCTGGGGCTCGGCATTTGGGTTCCTAAAGCCATACCATGTTCGAACACCGTCTCGCGACCCTGCTCCGTCAAAAGTATCAGATTCCGTTCGAACTATTGGATCGAAAACAACTAATACCTCGTCATCTTCTACACTACTGTTAACGTTGCCATTGTTACCAAAGATTAGTTGATGGTCCGGCTTAACAATAGAAGGTGTTTCGCGCACATTCACCCCTGATTTTATAACAAGAATAACAGGCTCTACTTCAGCTTTGCCATGCTTCAAAATGTCTTTTGACAAAGTGACTTCTGGGGCTCTGTTGTAGGCAGCTTCAGAATCATGCTGACGCTTCAGTGCTGCCCCAGCACCGCCTAAAGCAGCAACAACCGCTAGACCTGCCACGACATTTCTAAGTCCGTTATTCTCTCTAGAATTACGTCGTCTCGCCGATTCAGAAGTTGGTCTTGCTGTATTTTGTCGAGTAGATTTCTCTGGCATAATGTTTGTACTATAACAAACTTATGCTTTTTTGTCAATGTTGTTCTATTCCTCGGTTGGTGCTTCACCGCCCTGCATTGCGGCTATCTTGTCAGCGTACCACTGGGCACTTGGCCTAACCTTTCGTTTCATGCCGTGCTCTCGGTCTACTTCAACCAAGCCAAACTTAGGCCACCAGCCATATTTCCATTCAAAATTATCGAGCAAACTCCAGTGGAAGTAGCCTCTTAAATCCACCCCATCACTCAATGCCCGCTCCATCGCCACAATTGTCTCTTCCAGCCACCAACGCCGGTATTGATCCGAAGCATCGGCAACACCATTTTCGGTTACGAATATTGGCTTTT
>CAYUBG010000030.1:0-10409 GCA_964442995.1 uncultured Candidatus Saccharibacteria bacterium
ATAGGAATAATCACTCTGATACCAGGACCTTTTGCGGCCTGAACGCGACCCAAGCGCAAAATTACTGCACGCTCGTATTGGTCGATCACCTTGACAATACTAAAGAACAAAACAAACCCTGCGACTATTAAAAACACTGCAAATCCGCCCATTTGTGCCTCCTATGTTATAGCTGTATCGTAGCATAAATAGAGCACTGAATTAATACAATAATTAATTACGTAATTATTTTGCATAAGCATTATAGCAGTGTATAGTTGCCACCATGGCAAGACCAGAACAAGACCAAACAGGTGTTCGAATACTAAATATGGTTGGCAACAAAACGTTTGCCGTAAGCTTGCCCATTGACGTCGTAAAGGTGCTGGGCTGGCAAAAAGGAGCCAAACTCATGGTTCGGCGACAAGGCGATAAACTAGTTATAGAAAAATTACAGGAGGGTTAGTATGTGCGGAATTATGGGGTATATAGGCAATCGACCTGCAAAAGAAATAATATATACCGGACTGAAGCGACTGGAATATCGTGGATATGACTCAGTCGGCATAGCAGTTCTAGATAAGACGGTTCACGCAAAAAAAACTGTGGGCAATACAAGCAAGCTTGATCTGGCGACACTGCCAGCAACTCCCACTATGGGCATTGGCCATACACGCTGGGCGACACATGGCAAGCCCAGCACACTCAACGCACATCCGCATACATTCGGTGATATTACGTTAGTACATAACGGAATCATAGAAAATTACGAAGAACTAAAGCAACAGTTCGATGCAGAAAAACTGCGTAGTCAAACAGACAGCGAAGTACTAGCCGGACTTATCGACACCCTGTTTGGCAAATCCAAAGATCTACTCCAAGCTACCAAATTAGCATTGCAGCAAGTAAAAGGCACCTTTGGACTGGTCGTAATGAGCCCCAAAGCTCCAGGCCAGCTTCTGGTAGCGCGCAGAGGAAGCCCCATCGTCATAGGCGTCGGGGCCAATCAATACTACGTGGCCAGCGATGCTTCGGCAATCATTGACTATACAGATAAGGTTATCTATCTAGAAGATGATCAGCTAGCAATCGTCACTCGTGACTCGTTAGACATTTATGACCTTAAACTGCAGCACCAAGAAGCCGAGGTAGTACAACTCGACAAACTAGACCATGCAAGCGAATTGGGGGCTTTTACTAGTTATCTAGAGAAGGAAATTTTTGAACAGCCCACTGCCATTCGTAATGTGTTGCGCGGCCGCGTAGGCACCGATGGCTCCATCGTACTAGGCGGGCCAACGCTATCTCAGGATGAAATATTGTCGCTCGAGCACATAGTGTTGGTAGGTTGTGGCAGTGCCTTCAACGCGAGCTACTATGCCAAATACAAGCTTGAGGAAATGCTCGAGACACCAGTGAGTGTAGAATACGCTAGCGAATTCCGATATCGCTACGGCGCTTACAAGCCAGAAAAAACACTTGCGATATTTTTAAGCCAGTCAGGAGAAACCGCCGATACATTAGCTTCACTTCGTGAAGCGAAGCGACGTCGGTTTTTGACGATGGGGATCGTAAATAGCATTGGATCTACCATCGCACGTGAGGTAGACCATGGAGGCATCTATTTACATGCTGGCGTCGAAACATCAGTTGCGAGCACCAAGGCCTTCACCTCCATGACCATTGCATTATTAATGTTTGGTGGGTTTTTGGCGCATCGTCGAGGGCTCAATCACGCTATCACTCGCAATCTTGCCCGCGAGCTACTGGCGCTTGATAAAGAATTTGCCGCCACATTACAGCTCAAGCCTTCAATCGATAAACTCGCCAAGAGCCTTAGTAATATTCATGACGTGTATTACCTTGGCCGCGGCGAATTATTCCCAACAGCTGTTGAGGGCGCCCTCAAGCTGACAGAAGTAGCATACGTTCATGCCCAGGCATACCCTACAGGCGAGATGAAGCACGGCCCTATCGCGCTCGTCGATGCTAATCATTTATCGGTGCTACTTTTGCCCGAAGACGAAGTCTTATATGACAAGGGTATGGCTGCTCTACAAGAAATAAAAGCCCGCGAAGGCCAAGTGCTTACGATATCTACTCGACCCAAGCCGTCGTCCAGCGATTATCATCTGCAAGTAGCACATACTGGTCACTACACCGATGGTATGGTGATGAATATTTGCTCACAACTTTTAGCTTTAGCAATTGCATCGAATCGTGGAGTCAATATCGACAAGCCCCGCAACTTGGCGAAGTCGGTCACCGTAGAGTAAAAAAACCAGTCTTTCGACTGGTTCTTATCTTGGTGGGTGATGAGGGATTCGAACCCCCGACCCCCTCGGTGTAAACGAGGTGCTCTAGCCAACTGAGCTAATCACCCATAATGGTGCGCGAGAGAGGACTTGAACCTCCACAGGATTACTCCCACTACCACCTCAAGGTAGCGCGTCTACCAATTCCGCCACCCGCGCACTATTGCGGTCATGGCCGCGACTTCTTGTAAAAGAACCAGTACATCTTATCTGTTTTTTTACAAAAACTCAAGAGTTTCTATCGTGCCGACTCAGGACATTCATCTATGCTTACAACCGTTTCGCCGCCCTCGGCAGTCCTGGCATCAATCGAATCAATACCGCAAAGCTCGCACATTACGCACGACGCGATGAGCTCCTCTACGACAGCACGTCGTCTTTCGGCGACCGCCAACAGTCCGTCTGGACCTATTGTAGCCGGATTAAGTACACCATTTTCATAGCGCTCTATTTGGGCATTCAAGACATCGCGTTCTTGCCAAAGACCAATTTTATACTCACAAATCATTACACTACTATATAACCTTTTTATAATCGGTCAATGGTTTATCTTTGTTTCCTTAGCCTGCTCTAGTGACGGTGATTCTTTTGGTAGTTTTTGACTATTCTCCGTTCAGCCCAAGAAGTCAGCCCCCGAAATGCAACGATAGCCCATACAACATTCAACACTAGCGTCACATAAATATGATAGTGCAGCTGATAAACAACTAGTAACGTCGCTCCGAGCAGGTTGTCGGCTTCGTATATTAATGATTTATTTTTCCAGCGACCTATACTAGTACGATAGAATCCAAACAAGATAAGAAAAGCACCTAGGAAGCCGACGTACGTGTACGGATCATAAAAATCGATACCAACCCGCCCCATTTTCTAAGTCCGTGGCAAATGGTGCGCTAGATGCTCCATAGAATATTCGTTGCGTAGTAGCGGCTTAATATCATCCAACGTTACATCAATTTTTACCCCAGGATTGAGTGTGCCATAAGGATCAAAAATATGCTTTACCTTTTGGAAGATAGCATACATTTCGTTCCCGTATAGCTTGCTTAGATATGGTGCACGCAAGCGACCATCGCTATGTTCACCGCTGGTACTGCCACCAAGCGATATAACAAGATTGTAATACTCATCGATTATCTTGAATACTTTTTGGCGATCGCCAATCTGACTCAAGTCCAAAAACGGCTGCATATGAATATTTGCATTGCCAGCATGCCCCCATATGGCGGCTTGTAGATTGTATTTATCAAAAATGGCATAAGTACCTTTTATGTATTCGTGAAATTGCTCTACAGGCACAACACCGTCTTCTATTATCGGTAATGCTTTTTTACTGCCCTCGCTGTGAGATATTACTGCTGCTGCACTATGTCGAATCTTCCATAGTTGCTCTTTTTCTGATTCTTCGGTTTCGATCTGATACTTAATTCCGTGCTTCGACAATATCTTGAGCGCCCGTTTGGCAAGTTTCTTTTGAACACGCTGATTAGCATTATCGAACTCAATGAGCATTATCAGCTTACTAAACGGCTTGGTCACGATGCCTTTGAGCTGATTAGGATTATGGGTATCAAGAAAATTGAGCAGATGCTCATCGACCATCTCCATGGCACTAGGGATTTCTGGCAGTTTGCGCAGTTCGAGTACTACTTCTTCGGCTACACGTAAATCATCAAAAAAGGCGGCTATAAGCGTGGTATTAGGGTTGTATGGCTCAGTGCTTATTGTTGCCTCGGTAACAATACCTAGCGTACCCTGAGAACCTACAAATAGCGGCGTTAGATCGAACGAACCATCTTTACGCTTAACCTCGGACAGTGCGTAACCAGCAGAGTTCTTGGTTACGTGCAGTGAGGAATTCTGTAGAAGTACTTTGTTGTCTTCTATAAGTGCGTCTAGAGCCCGATATACTTCGCCCTCAAATGTTGCAAGCCCCATTTTCTTGCTTAGCTCGCGCTTTGAAAGTCTCCCGGTCTCTATAAGCTCCCCGTTAGCCAATACAACTTGTAAGGATTTTGTGTAGTCGCGTGTTGCACCATATTTGACTGTTTTTTCGCCAGCAGCGTTATTGGCAATAGCACCACCAACAGTACTATATTCTATTGACGAAGGGTATGGCGGCAAAAATCTACCATGCGTATGCAGTGTTTGTTGCAACTTACCATAGTTGATGCCCGGCTCAATAACTACATCACCTGTCTTGCCATCAAGCTCTAAGATGCGATGCATGTGTGCGGGGAAGACGATCATCACACCTTCGCCCAGAGCAGCGCCCGCTTGATCGGTCCCCAGACCACGCGCAGTGATGGGGATGATGCGACCACGCTCAGCCAGCTGCCAAGTAAAGCGAGCTGTTTTTCGTACGTCATTTTCGTTGCGTGGATATACGACCAACGATGGCGTGACGCTAAAGACACTCCCGTCTGTAGAAAAAAAACGACGCACATCGGCCGCTGTTGTTACCTCACCACTTAGATGTTCCTGTAAATAATGTGCAACTTTGCTCATGTCCCCTCGTTACCCTGATGTAATAAAGCATTAGTATTGTCTGTTGTTTATCATAACACAAAGAACAATTGATATGCATCGAAAGACTTGCGGTAGATGCGTTATTGGCGGTAGAATTCTTTGGTTAGCCATGCCGCAGTGGTGAAATTGGTATACACGCTACGTTCAGGACGTAGTGGGGGCAACCCCGTGGAGGTTCAAGTCCTCTCTGCGGCACCAACAATCGACAGTTTTCAAGCAGGACACCTACAAAGATGAGCCGCTCAACAAACAACAGTAAGATCCTAAAAACAATCATTGCTGTTCTAATTTGTGCTATATTTTTTGATATTTCCTACACTCTTGTCACTGAGCCAATAGACAACTATCATAGCCCTTCGTTGCTATCATGGATCGTCATTGTCAGTATTAATTCAGCAATACTTCTTTGGTTTCTAAAGAAAATATACTTAAATAACCAGTAATATATTATTCGTCAGTTATGAATCGATAGATAATATTGATGTGATGAGATGAAATTTACTGGCTTTGTTTTTGTTCGCGAATCATCCAATTTACTACATTGTTGAATCGATCTGCACCACTATTGATACTCCGTGGGTTGAAGTTTGTAATATTGCCCCTCGATAGATACAGATACCTTGGTTGATAGAGCGCAATTGCTGGCACGTCATTTCGCCAAGCATCGAGGAACGGCTTATATTTTAATGCTCGTATGCCCGGATCACTCCTCGTCCGCCCTGCTTCCAAGGATTTGTCTGCGGCAACTGAACGATATTCGGAAAAGTTCAGGCGACTAGCTGCACGAACATCGGCTTGTGAACTGTGCCAGTAGGCAAATACGTCAGGATCTGGGCCAAGTGATATGCCATATAGCAAACTGGTATATAGATGATTAACGAGTGTGCTCTGTAGCTCATCATCCTCTTGTGATATCACCTGCAACTGCACACCAACAGCAGACCACTGGTCTTTGATACGCTTTGAAACGGCAGCATACACATCGTTGGATTGTGTCGTCATGGGAATAATAAGCTTCTGGCCATTTTTTTCTCGCTTGCCGTCTGCGCCAAGTTTCCAGCCAGCTTCGTCTAAAAGTTTACGCGCTTGGTCTAGGTTGTTGGTACGTTGGGCAAGCGCCGGATCAAAACCCAGCTGACCAATCAATAATGGCCCGGAAACCGGTAAAACGGGACGATTGGTCGCAATAGCAACCGCACCAGTATCGGTGGCGTAAGCAAGGGCCTGCCGAACCTTCACATCAGCCAGCAATGGATCGGAAGTTTTCAAGAATATCATCACTTCACTAGTAAGCGGAATATTATGCTCCTTTATCGAACCGTCTTTGGCTAGATCTGCTGGTAGTGATGCCAGCCCAGCCATACCATCTATCTCTCGACTGCGAAAAGCCTTCAGTAACGGCGCCTCCTTCGGGAACGCACGGAGACTAAGCCTATCTATCTTTGGTCGTCCAGCATAATAATTGTCGTTTGGTACCAGGCTAATACGCTGTTCACGATCTTCAGGAGTAGAACCAATAACCTCAATGGCTTTCCATGAAAACGGCCCTGCACCGACAGGCTTTGTCGTGTTGTATACAGCCGAACGTAGCTGCGCAGGCGGTATATCCTTTAGTAAATGCTTAGGAATGATGCCGTTCGTCATCGAGTATGGAAAAGCACTCAACACGCTAGGAAGTGTAAATACTATGGTTGTTGGTGAGGTAGCCTTTACGCCAATCCCCTGCCAACTAGAAGCCAAAGCTGATTTTGCGTCGGGATTTTGAATAGTCTTGTACGTAAATACAACGTCTTCCGCAGTAAGCGGCTTGTCATCTTGCCATTTTAGATTTGGCCGTAGGGTCACCGTATAGGTGGTGCCTGCTTCATCTACTTCCCATTTGGTCGCTAGCTCTGCTGCTAACTGATTTTGTTGGTTTTGCTTGAATAATCCAGAGAAGACCAATCGTTCGATACTGGCGTCTACGCTGCTATCGGCATATAGCGGGTTAGCATTTGTAAACTTACCAACAATGCCTTCGGTATATACTCCGCCCGAAACGGGGCGACTTACCAAGTAGTACGACCCTAGCAATCTCGCCTGAAACAGGACTGCACCAGTAAGCAAGATGATCAATAACATCCAGGCGGCGATAAAACGTCGTACCTTGGTCAGTTTACTAAGCCTTTTGAAGAATTGTTTCTCTAGCTGCTCCTCTGCCAGAGAGCCAATATCCTCAACCTGGTGCTTTCTGCGTCGCAAGACACGACGGAACCGAAGTTTGGTTGTTCTATCAATCATAAATTATTGCAGAATGCCGAGCACGAGAGACAGCCCAGACACCAACACCAACCCAATAGTGAGTTGATGTAGCGTCTTGTCTGAGCCCCGCCGCACCGAGTTAACCTCGCCACTCCCGCCAAGACCGGCACCCAAACTAGCGCCTCGAGTCTGCACCAAGATCAACAATGTCAAGATGACCATATCTACAATGGTTATATAGTTAAAGATATTCATTTTCATGATCGCTCCTCCAGAATGGTTGTCACTAGATAGTTTACCAGTCCTATCACCATACCAGCAAGCATAGCCGCTCCAAAATTGGTCACCTTTAGCTCGGTATACAGTTTACTGACCAGCATAACCATCAGACCATTAATCACGATCATAAACAGACCCAGACTAAATAAGATAGCTGGCAAAGACAAAATAATCACAATAGGTTTAATGATTGCATTAACTAACGCCAGAATTAGCCCCGATATAACAATGACGCCCAAACTACGATCATAGCTGACTCTACTTCCAAGCAGGCTTGCAGCAATCCATAAGCCAAGGCTGCACACAAACCAACGTATTAAAAACCGCGAAAATGGTCGCTTCATAGTTATGCTTAGTATATCACAAATCTCGAGAGATTTTTTTGGTAAGTATGTCCACGCCAGAATCGGTTATTAGCACGTCGTCTTCAATACGAACACCAATACCTTCTTCGGGTATATAGATTCCGGGTTCGACTGTTAGTACAACCCCAGGCTTCGTGCACGCCCAGACCCAAAAAATGTGATGTTGCGTGCGGATAGTAATGACGAATAAACTCATGTTCTACCACTTTAATTAAGCCCAGTGAGCGGAGTTTTTCACCCATAAACTGTTCTATATTTTTTTCGTAAGCACGAATAGAGATACCCGGATGCAATAAATCGTAGGCATAATCCTGAACTTCTCGAACAGCGTCATACACTTTTCGCTGTCTTTTTGTTGGTTCGTGACGCGCAATTGTACGGGTTATGTCAGCAGCATAGTTATGAACCTCCGCACCCACGTCGAGAAGTAGCAGATCACGCTGATTAATTGCTGCGTTGTTATCGGTGTAATGAATAATACTTGCGTTTGAGCCAGTAGCCACAATTGGCGAAAATGCATGACCTCTTGCCCCCCGCTTGCGAAAACCAAAGCTCAATGATGCCTCGATCTCGTACTCAAAAGCAAAGCTGTCTCTCTTCCGTCGCACGTCTTTAATCGTTTCGCCCGTGATATCGATAGCCCGCTGAATCGCTGCTATTTCTTGCGATTGTTTTACCATACGCATCATCGATAAATGTTGGCGTAAATCTAATAGTTCAATGTTAGGATTATTATCTCGAAGCCGGTTAATAAGAACGCTACGAGCGGGATTGGTATAGAAGCCAAACGTATCTATGTACGCTGGTGGCGCGGCTAAGGTGGCTACTGTTTTGACCTTCTTCAATCGCGCCGACAGCCGTTTCCATCCCTCATTTTCGTCTAGGATTTCCGAAATGCCTGATATCGCCGATAATTTACGCTTATCTATGGCACCATCAAATGCACGTCTGGTAGCTTCACGTTCTGGTACAATCAGGAATTCCTTCCCTTTATCTATCACCAAAACAACATCTGGCTCTTCGATGCCAGTTAGGTACCAAAAGTTACTATCTTGCTTAAAAGGATATGTGCTGTCGCCCGCATGCTGCATTATTCCGTGGGCTGTCAAAATTATTGGCGCCGTACCCGTAAACAACGTGCAGAGTCGCTCTCGATTCGCAACAAAAAATGCTGCGGTAAAAAAGTTGTTTTCCTCCATGACGGATTATAAGTATAGCAAACTTTACTGTATTTTGCTGGCAACGCGCAAATATTGACGTAGTACCGTCGCCTTTTTTTCGCCAAGCAATTTTTCGAGTTCAACTTGGTGCGCTTGTTGCACACCTTTGAGTGAACCAAAGGTTTTGAGCAGCTTCTTTTTAGTAGCTGGGCCGATGCCAGGAACTTCATCCAGCAAACTCGTAGTTTGACGCTTGACCTTAAGTACACTGTGATAGCTCACAGCAAAACGATGCGATTCATCACGAACCCGCTGCAACAGCTTTACAATATGGCTATTATTCGGTAAGTCTACTAACGTGAAATCTTCGCTCACCCTACTAAAACCGCGTTGTTTCAAAACTTGTTCGGGGCTCAAATGAGTATGCGGCCAATTATTCTGCAGTACAATCTCTTCATGTTTTTTAGCTAAACCTACTGTACGAATCGATAGACTTTTATCTGCCACTACGCTCAGTGCAGCACCAAGCTGCCCCTTACCGCCGTCAATCAACAGTAAGTCTGGCTTACCCCATTGCTTGATGTTTTTGTCGCTGAACCTACGGTCCATGGCTTCACGCATATGCGCAAAGTCATCGTTACCTGGCACGCGCATTTTGAATTTTCGATAACTGGCCTTATCGGCGACACCATTCGTAAAAACAACCATACTTGCTACCGTGTCAGTGCCGCTCATGTGACTAATATCAAAACCTTCTATTCGCTTTGGCACTTTAGCTAGCCCTAGCAAATCCGTGAGTTCAACCAGTGCGTGGTCTTTGCTCAAATCCTGAAATTCCTTATCGCTAAAGATAATTTGCTGGCCCAAATTTTTGAGTGCGAACAATCGATCACGCAGCTTGGCGGCTAACTCGTAATCGCCCAATCGACTGGCTTGGTTCATGTCTTTTTCAAATTCTTTGATTAAGCTAGTTCGCTGCCCCTGTAGCACTCGAACCAATCGGCGCAAATCACGCTTGTAGTATTTTTCATCTAGCTCACCCGATTCTGGACCAGGACAAAGGCCAATATGCGCTTGCAAACATTCCCGTTTTGGCAAAACAGTATGTGTAGAATACGGAAAGATACGACGCAAATATTTCAGTGCACGTTTCACGCCAATAGTACTCAAAAATGGCCCATAGTAATCTGCCCCGTCGTCCAGCGGCCGGCGCGTAAGCGTAACTGACGGGTATTGGCTTTTGAAATCAATCCGTACAAAACTCGAACTTTTATCGTCTCGAAGCAAAATATTGTAGCGTGGTAAATACCGCCGAACCAGTTCGGCCTCCAGAAAAAGGGCTTCGATTTCGCTATCTACAACCTGCCAGTCAGTATCAACGATTTCGCTAACCAGTAATTCGGTTTTTGGGTCACGATTACGCGACTTTTGAAAATACTGACGCACTCTATTTCGCAGCACTGCCGCCTTGCCAACATAAATAATCTGTCCCGAGGCGTCCTTGTGGAAGTACACCCCAGGAGCAATTGGTAGATCTTTGA
>CAYUBG010000031.1:0-2412 GCA_964442995.1 uncultured Candidatus Saccharibacteria bacterium
TCGTGGCGATAACCTCATCAATATGATCAAGTGCTATCTTAAGCCCTTCAAGCACATGAGCCCGTTCCTTGGCCTTGCGCAACTCGTATTCTGTACGACGTCGTACCACTATCTGACGGTGCTTAATGTGTTCAGACAGGATATCTTGTAAACCCAGGACACGAGGCTGTATACCGTCCACTAATGCCATCATATTAAAATGAAAGCTTTGCTGTAGCGGCGTGAGCTTATATAACTGATTAAGAAGCTTCTTGGGATAAGCGTCTTTCTTTAAATCAATTACAATTCGTACGTCACCGCGTGAGCTTTCATCTCGTATATCACTAATACCGACGAGCTTTTTGGTATTTACTAACTCCGCGATCTTCAGTACAAGACTTTCCTTGTTTAAGGCATAGGGAATTTCGGTAATTACAATCTGGTGCCGGCCTTTCTTGCCCTCTACAATCTCTACCACCCCACGTGTTACTACCCCGCCACGTCCAGTAGCATATGCAGTCCGAATCGAGTCTTTGCCATAAATAACACCGCCAGTTGGGAAATCTGGCCCTTTGACATGCTTGAGTAAGTCATCTAAAGAAGCTTCGGGATTATCGATCAATTCGATTTCGGCATCAACAAGTTCACCAAGGTTATGCGGAGGAATGTTTGTCGCCATACCAACAGCAATACCCAGTTGTCCGTTTAACAACAGATTTGGCAACTTTGCAGGGAGAACAGTCGGCTCTGATCGTGTTCCATCATAGTTATCCCGGAAATCGACAGTCTCTTTATCTATATCCGCCAACGCTTCGTCGGCCAAACGCTCCATTTTTGCCTCAGTGTATCGATATGCGGCTGGTGGGTCACCATCCATACTACCAAAGTTACCCTGACCATTAACGAGTGTGTACCGCATAGCCCACGGCTGAGCCATACGTACCATTGCATCATAAATAGATGAATCACCATGCGGGTGATAACGACCCATCACATCACCGACAACTGTAGCACTCTTGCGGTGACGCGCAGTACTACGAAGTCCAGATTCATTCATCGTATACAAGATTCTCCTATGAACCGGCTTCATGCCATCTCGGACATCGGGCAACGCTCGATCGATAATGACACTCATCGAATAACGAAGATAGGCATCTTCCATAACATTTTCAACCGTTCGAAGCTCCACCTGTCGTGAATGATCAAAACCCTCGACTATTTCTGTGACTGGCCGCTCATTAGTCACTTCTGGGACAATTGTATTGTTCGTTTCGTCGTCCATACTAGATATCCAAATCCTTTACAAACTTAGCATTCGCCTGAATAAACGATTTGCGCAATTCTACCTCGGTCCCCATAAGCTTATTGAATATTGCATCAGCTCTCTCTGCGTCTTCAACTCTTACTTGTACTAACACACGCTTCTCAGGGTTCATTGTCGTTTCGTAGAGTTGCTCAGCATCCATCTCACCAAGACCCTTATAGCGTTTTTGCTCACTAAAACCTGCTTGTCTGTAGCGTTCATCATCTGGATTGATCTTTGCGCCTTCAGCTTTTCGCTTTGCTATAGCTTCGTCCAAGATAACGTCAAGCTCAGACTCGTCATAAATAAATACGGGGTTCTTTTTTGTTGGACGTACCAGTTCAAAAAGTGGAGGTTTCGCTAGATATACATGCCCACCGTCTACTACTTCACGCATGTATCGGAAGAAGAATGTCATAAGCAAGGTGCTAATATGGCTCCCGTCAACATCAGCATCCGTCATAATGATAATTCTGTCGTAGCGCAATCCATTGATATCAAAGGAATCCTCTATGCCTACGCCCAACGCCTTAATAAGGCTAACAATCTCGTTATTCGCGAGCATTTTGTCGAGTCGAGCTCTCTCTACGTTTAGAACCTTACCTCTTAGGGGTAGTATGGCCTGGGTCTTGCTATCTCGTCCACTCTTCGCTGATCCTCCTGCAGAATCTCCCTCCACAAGATAAATCTCGGAACTCTTTGGGTCTTTACTCGAACAATCCGCAAGCTTACCCGGCATACTGGCGCCATCTAAAACGCCCTTGCGCAAAATGTTCTCTCGAGCCGCGCGAGCTGCCTTTCGAGCACGAGCAGCAAGCAAGGCCTTTCCAACAATCTTCTTGCCTACAGCTGGATGCTCTTCAAGATAATAGTTGAAGTACTCATTCATGACCTGCTCTACATAACCACGTATTTCGGGGTTACCAAGTTTATTCTTGGTCTGACCTTCAAACTGCGGATCGGGTAATTTTACAAGGATGACTGCGGTTAGCCCCTCTCGCGTATCGTCCCCAGACAGGTTTTCTTCTTTTTCTTTGAGCAGTCCATTTTTACGTGCATAATCATTGATAACGCGCGTCAATGCGGCTCGGAATCCCGTGAGATGCGTTCCGCCATCCGGGTTAAATACA
>CAYUBG010000031.1:2457-9815 GCA_964442995.1 uncultured Candidatus Saccharibacteria bacterium
TGCCGACATTTAAATGTTTAACATAAGATTGTATACCGCCTTCGAAATAAAATGCTGATCTTTTATTGTTTCGCTTGTCTTCTAGTGATGTATATATACCTTTTGTGAGATATGCAGCATGCCTTAAACGATCCAATATTGTGTTATAACTGAATTTAACTGATTCAAATATAGTTTCGTCTGGGTAAAACGTGATCTCAGTCCCGGTTTCGGTGGTTTTGCCAACAACCTTGAGGTCGTACTTCGGCACGCCACGCTCGTATTCTTGTTCATGTATCTTGCCGTTATTAAAGACTCGCACCAACAGCTTTGATGACAATGCATTTACAACGCTCGAGCCGACACCGTGAAGCCCTCCTGATACTTTATAGCCTCCTCCGCCGAACTTACCGCCGGCATGTAGAACGGTAAGCACAGTCTCGACTGTGCTTTTGCCTGTTTTTGGGTGAATGTCGGTTGGAATACCACGCCCGTCGTCTTTTACGGTAACACTCCCGTCTTCGTGAATTGTCACCATGACCTTGGTGGCATGCCCCGCCAGTGCTTCGTCAATACCATTATCAACAATTTCCCACACGAGATGATGTAGCCCTTCGATACCCGTGCCACCAATGTACATACCTGGTCGCTTACGGACTGGCTCTAGCCCCTCAAGTACCTGAATCTGCGAAGAATCGTAATCTTTTTGTTTAGTCACTACTAATACACCCTCACACCTTATAGTTTTGTTTCCACTCTTGATCCTATTATAGATACATTTTGTAAAAGGTGCAAATATGCGAAAGGGGTTGCACTGATACGATTTGTTGTGGTTCAATAAGCGTAAGAAGAAATAAAATGTACAAAAAACTCCTCAGCAACCTACCCTTCAACCCTAGCTTAATTCATCAGCTGGCATTTTATTCCAAACGTCTTCGAAAAGAAGCAGCCATTCGAAAAATTGGCTTTGTTTTCATGTCGCTCACTATGGTGCTGCAAATTTTTGCATATATATCTCCCGCTAAAGCGAATACATCGTGTGACCCTTATAATAATGACATTATTCATTGTGGCTTCTCTACAAAAGACGAAGCAGTCAGACACTGCCGCAATAATGATCAGAATTTCCGAACCATCCTTAGTTATTACAAAGTTTCGTGCGATGCCCTTAATAATTCCTCAACTCAAAGTATCCGCTCAACAGACTACAACAGAAAACTTATATCCGTTGGCCGTAAGCCATTCGGAAAACCGGGCGAACGAGCAGTTGACGTCCCTGGAGCAGGAAGGTTATTCTGGCGACCCGTATGGTCTTGGGATAGCGCAGGGCCATCGACATACAGAGTGCTGTCCACAAGAACAAGTGATAACCAAATGCTCATGGTCATGTATGAGTGTGGCAACCTCGTAACGCTAAATGACTTTAACGATACACAGCCGCAACCCGATGCCCAACTAAGCCTAGCTAAGCTAAATCAACCTACTGGCGACGTTAGACCAGGAGACACAATCAATTACACCCTAGTGTTTGCCAATAAGGGGGGTACTGCAGCGTTCTTTTCGGTAAACGATACACTCCCCTCTCAGCTAACCTACCAAAATTCACAATATGGTGACTGGATTTTTGAAAATAAAAGCCCAAAACTAAAGTGGTATAACAATACGCCGCCATTTTATACTTTTGGCAATACCGATGCTTTTGGAACACCTGGATTTATCAAATTGCAAGCGAAGGTAAACCCAAATGTACCTTCTGGCACAACCATATGTAATCAGGCATGGTTAGAAGATGTGAGCGTACAGACCAAGCAAGTCAGACAATGGAGCAAAGTACAGGTATGTAATACTGTGCGTATTACCTGTCCTGCGGGTGAAGTTCTTAATGATGCAGGTACCGATTGTATAAAGGTAACTGTCCCAACAGCAGAGTGCACCTCTCTCACTATTACTAAAGTGCACGATCGAACAAAACGAACCTTTACCGCACAAGCAAAAACAATTGATGGCGCTACAATCAAGTCTTACACCTATAGCTTCGGCGACAAAACAAACCCCGTGACGCGAAAATCGAGCGCTACTAGCGATAGTGTTGATCATAGTTTCTCGCAACCGGGCACCTACGATGTCTCAGTCACGCTAGACACTTCGGTCGGTAAAAAAACATCACCCGGCTGTGCCATAAAAGTGATCATTGCACCGCCCGACGGCAAGCCGCTACTTGCTATCAGTAAGAAAGCAAAAAACATTACCAAGAACGACAATGATGCCAACGGATCTACAGCCGCTGCTGGCGATACTATAGAATACGCTTTAACAACCACCAACTACGGCGATGGCGATGCAAAGGATGCCTCATTACAGCCGGAAGATTTGGCGGATGTACTCGAATACGCCATCCTGGATACAAATTCTCTACAAGGCGGGATTTTCGACACCAATAATAAGATAATAGCTTGGAACAACAAAGTCACCATAAAAGCCGGTCAGTCCGTTACCAAGACGTTTCGCGTCAAGATAAAAGATCCGATCCCTGGCACCCCTCAACCGGTTGCTATCTCAAACAGAAATTCTTTTGACCTCGTAATGACAAATGTGTACGGTAACACCGTAAATATTAAACTGCCAAAATCACCCACAAAAGTTACAGAAACGGTTGGCAAGGATTTGCCTCAGACGGGGCCCGGTGCAGGAGTGGCGTTAAGTGTAGGATTTACTATCGTCGTGGGTTACTTCTTTGCTCGGAGTCGTCTGTTAGCACAAGAACTCGATATTATAAAAACAGATTATGCTTCTACTGGAGGTAATGCATGAGCGAAGCACAACCACGTGGCCCAGAACAGCAGCATACAGTTGAATCTTCTGGTGAGCAGCCAGAACACAGCGAACGGCGGCATACAAAAGAGAAACATGCGGAGGCCGCACCAAATAAGGCGGAAATACAGCAAACAATAGAAAAGCTGCAAACAGCGGCAAAACATGAAGCCGTTAGCGGCAAAGACGTTAGTGTAGAGAATACTGTTAAAAATCCCCGTTCTGTTTCATCGCCTTTTGTTAATCACGAATTAAAACAACTGATGTACAAAAGAACTCTTACTCATGTACAGAAGCAGCTGTCCGCCCCTGCTCGATTATTCAGTAAAGTTACTCACAATCCTGTGGTCGAGAATGTCAGCGCTGGCGCAGAAAAAACTATTGCTCGTTCAAGAGGATTTCTGGTAGGCAGCATCGTTGCTTTCGCGGGTGCAACCTATAGCTTCTTTAGTGCAAAATACTACGGATTTAGCTATAACGCTTTTGTATTTGTAGCATTGTTTTGTGCCGGGTACGTGATTACGACCATAGTTGAGCTAAGTCTTGCAAAACTACGGCGCAAGTCCTAGCACTACACACACTCAATAGCACACCACTACACATCTACATCTGTATTGATACTATTTTTGCAAATGAACCGTATGAGGATGCCCTGCATCTTGAACTTGAGAATCAGATGAAAGCGAAACCTCAACAACGCCATCGGTAGACGGTATAGTGCCTCCGCCTGCTGGTTGGTTATTGATTGGTTGCTGCTGCGGAGTACTAGTACCCGTGATGCTCGAATAACTATGGTCGGTCGACTGTGCCGTTTGCACCGGCTGTAATACTTGCGTAGGGGCCGTAGGAGCCATGGACGAGTTAGCTCCAGTAAATTGCTGCTGCGGAGGCTGAGACGGTTGTCTTGCGGCCTGGACGGGCACGGTAGGCGCTGGGCTCTTGCGTTTCGCAAGCCAGTCATCCAAGAAAGAAGATCCTGTTGATGGCGGTGCGGCTTTCTGGGCCGATCCAGCAGCAGGCATAGCCGATGGCTGGGCGCTTCTGAGACCCTGTGCGGGTGCCGGCTTTTGAGCTGGCTCAACTGTAGCAATTCTTTCGAATATTTCTTTATCTACCACGGCTCTTGGGCGGCCATATTTTGCTCCTGAGAGCTGTTTTAAAGCCTGGGCCAGCTGTGCGTTAGGGGTACCTAATGGAGGTAGCCCTGCCATACTAAACGGCTGTGTCGGCACACCACCAATTAACGTTCTGACAATAGCATTCCAGTTAGGCACACGTAGTAGATCATCTCCATCAAATAATGGTTGGAAATACCGCGACAAAGACTCTACATCGTTTTGACCAATTCGAAACGAAACAATTGTACCCATGTTACCAAACACTGCATCACGAATTTCCTCTGTCAGCTGCGTAGTAAACTGGTTGGCAACAATCAAGTTAAGATGGTACTTTCGCGCCTCTGACATTATTGTGGCAAAAGAGTCGGTCGAAAAGTTCTGAAACTCATCAACATACAAACAAAAATCCTTTCGCTCACTCTCTGGTACATCGGCCCTACTCATAGCAGCAGCCTGGAATTTCATCACAAAGATCATTCCGAGCAATTTCGAGTTAAGCTCGCCTGTTTTACCTTTACTGAGGTTAACTAGGAGTATCTTTTTATTGTCCATGATTTCGCGCAAATCAAAGGCACTTTTTGTCTGTCCTATAATATTGCGCATCATCTCATTGCTACGGAAAGCGCCGAATTTACTTACAAACCACCCAAGGACTTCACTAATATGGTAGTCAGAAGTCTGTGCCATTTCGCCGTACCAGAAGTCTTTTACAGTCTGGTCCCTGACGTGCGATAACTTCTCGGCGAGGTAAGTCTTGTTTTTGTAATTCGTAAGAATAGTTGGAATGTCGATAAACGTACCGCCCTCTGGCTGTGCCATAACAGTCTGTGCGATATTTCTGAACCAATGTTCATACCGTGGACCAATAATGCCTTGGTGCTGTGGATCGTACAGCTTATACAGCATATTAATCGCTTCCTGGATAAGGAAGTCTTTTTGATCTTCGTTATGGAACTCAAACATGTTGAGACCCATTGGATGATCCATATCAGCGGGATTAAAGTAGATGACATCTTCTGTGCGCTCTCTAGGCACCATAGAGAGTAGTTTCTCCGCCGTGTCACCATGCGGGTCAACAAAAGCGAACCCATCGCCGTTTAGCATATCTTGTAAGGCAAGATTCTCGAGAAAGGTAGACTTACCCGTACCAGTCTGACCAACAGCATACATATGTCGTTGGCGATCCTGGAGTGTCAAGCGAACGGGCTTCTTTACACCACGAAAGATGTTATACCCCAGTAACAAGCCTTGCTCGGGCAAGTTGCGTGGTGCATCAACCTGCTTGGACGCCTGGCGTTCAAGCTGTGACGTTGGTATGTTTTTCTGGTCTGGAAAGTGGAACAGTGTCGCAAGCTCTACAGAATTTAAGATGCTTTGATTGTTCTCGGGCGGAAAGAAACGCAAAATAAAAGCAGTAACAAAGCTCTCAATATCTTTTGCAGGCGTATATTTAAATCCATTTTTCCCGGGAGCATCAAATAAAGAGAACGCAGCAACTATATTATTTTGCATCGCTTGTGCGCGTTGAGAGATATTCGAAGAAGCAACAACGCGAATGAGAACTTCATAGGCAGGATATCGTGTCTTGTCATCAATCGAATCAAGAACAGACTGCTCGAGTCCGGATAGGTCTTTTTTGTCGTCTTTTTTATCAGACCCTTTTTCATCGGGTGGTTTTACTGCAGCAGTTAAGATAGTCTTAGCGATACCGAACGCCTTTTCCCCGCCACTTTTGTCTTTGTCGCCTTTTCGTTTTTTTGAAGCGACAGATTGCGCACTTTTGCGCCAGCTAGAATTTGCCGGTCGCATCAGTATCTGGATTCCGGCACCATCATCCTTGTCTAGTGTGGACATAGCGTTTAGAATCGCCTGCATCGCATCACGCTTAATCTCTTGATATGTCGCAATTGGGTAGGCATAGTTTTCTTTTAACGTAAGTTCCCCCCCAATTGTTCCAGATAATTTACCTACCGGACTGAATATATTATGTTCAGCGGCTTCTTCTAGCTGTGCGGATGGATACGCACTAATTACTGCCTGGGTCACGACATCTTGCATTGCAACCGGGACGGCAGCGTAAAAATGCACGAATCCTTTTGACCCAATTATTTCAAAAGCAAAGTGTCGCTGACCATAGAATTTCGTCTTGAATCCCTTTTGTACGGTACTAGCGATAATCCCATAGAGTGTCTGTGCCTTGGATATGTTTTCTTCTGTTACATCCCGTATGTCACGTCCACTACCCTCAATATCCTCGCTAGACGGCGGAAGATGTATCAAAAGCGGCACCATCTTGAGCCCACGTTCGTAGTTTTTTTGCTCACGCAGAAGTTTTCTTGAATGAAAATACGCAATTGCGCCCGACGCAGAAAGCAAGGCAAGAAAGACCAGGAACGTAAAAAGCAAAACGCCCACGGTCAAGCCTCGCTTACTTTTACATCTTTGTTATACCGCTTTTTAATGTAATCGGCTTTATAAAGATTAAGCTCTTTGTTCTGAAGATGTGGATCGTCTTTTGTTTTAGCAACCAGCGCCTTAGCGCGAAGTACCCATTCTTTTTCAATAAGGTCGGCATCTTCGGCTGTCGCTGGTGCGGCAACATGCGCGGTGGTAGCCGGCGCAGCACTAGCAGGTACCTGTTGGCTTGGAGCTGCCAGAGCAGCGATGTCTTGCGGTAAAGCAACCGCAGTCGGTGCTTGAGAGCTGCCCGTCTGGGCATGTTCTGGGTTGGGCGACTGTACTTCTGAGCCGCCTAGCGGAGTTAACGGTTCGTTGGAAACTCCCGCAACTGGCAGCAACTCTCCCGAAACATCGTTGGCGCCCTGCGTGCCGCCTTGACTGGAATACTGAGGATTCATACCAAAAATTATAGCAGAATAACCGGTATTATTCCGGCACTTTGCCAAAACGCAGAATAGATAAATAAAATGCTGAGATACAAATAAAAAGTAGGACCAATAGAACGTCCTTGGCTGTAAGTTGACCAATGCTTTTTAGCATAAGCATGATTGATGGCACCGATGCTGCTAGCGAGGCAGTCAATCGTGGTCGATTCGGCCTTACTATGCCTGTCTCAAAAATAAGCAACGTCGCAAAATATATTACAGCGCTCATAAGTATAACTGGAGTAAATAACATCCATACGGGTACCTTTGCAGGATTGGTCGCACATAAAAAAACTAGCAAGAAAGCCCCTGCTAGCAACATTCTAAATATATGTGTGCGTTTTATATGATTCATAGCCTACTATCATTTTTGAAATTATTAATTGTGTTCAGTCTATTTCCTCACAAAATATGGAGCCGGACGGTAAATGCGCCCATTAATTTTATACTATTATAGCGCTTACCGTCCTAGCTGTGACTGACCGCTCTACCCGCCTTTAGGGCGAATAAGAGCGACACCTGAAGAGATTTGTAAGTTTTTGTTTTGATACTTACAACTACTAAC
>CAYUBG010000032.1:0-3308 GCA_964442995.1 uncultured Candidatus Saccharibacteria bacterium
TTACAACTTAGCCAAACTCGCTCCCGCTGTTGCTTAACATTATTTAAAATACGATACTTCGCCACGGCCTCCGGTGCTTCCTTGCCGTATTTGTAATATGGTTCGGCCCGTGCTTCGGCGGTGCATTGTATTACACTATTTGAAACGCTAGGTGGCTTCATCGAGCAATTAAAGAAGGTATAATAGGACTATGATAGAAGCGCCAGAGGTGAATAACAAGAAAATATATGATGTCATAATGATCGGTGCTGGACCGGCTGCTCTGAGTGCAGCTATCTATACCACTCGAGAAGACATCGAGACATTACTATTCGAACGTGGGGTCATTGGTGGCCTAGCAGCCATTACTGACTGGGTTGACAATTATCCTGGTTTCCCAGAAGGTATAGCAGGCCTTAGCTTGGCCGAGAATCTGCAAAAGCAAGCTGAGCGTTTTGGAGCCCAGATAGAATTGGGCGAAGTGACGCAAATAACAGACGAAGGCAAATATAAATTGCTCAAAACAACTAGCGGTGACTTCAAGGCCAGGGCTGTATTGTTGGCAACAGGGAGCGATTATAAGAAGATAGGCGTGCCAGGAGAAGCGGAGTATTATGCTCGTGGCGTGCATTACTGTGCTACCTGTGACGGCGCTTTTTACAGAGATAAGCGATTAGTGGTAGTGGGAGGTGGTAACTCTGCAGTGCAAGAAGCTATATTCCTGACTCGCTTTGCCAGCCATATCGATCTTTTGGTTCGCGGCGATAAATTCCGCGCTAGCGATGTATTGGTTCATGAACTTAAAAAACATTCTGACAAAATCACCGTCCATCTAAACACTACCACTGACGAAATAGTAGGTGAGGACAATAAAGTTATCAAAGTCGTTGGCACGCATAAAACTACTGGTAAGAAAAAAGACTTTCTAACTGACGGGGTATTTATCTTTGTTGGTCTTATGCCAAACACACAGTTCTTAAAAACTAGCAAGATTCATCTAGACGAAGTTGGGCTTATTATGACCAATGAAAACCTCGAAACTAGCATGAAGGGCGTGTTTGCTGCCGGAGATGTGCGTAGTGGTGCAACTATGCAGATTGCCAGTGCGACCGGTGAAGGCGCTACAGCCGCCCTCAAAATTCGAGAGTATCTCGAAGCAGGGTAGGCGGCAGTACTAGACATAGTTTTTAAAAAATGTTATAAAACAGTCAATGAGAAAAGAAGATACCGTTACCCGTGATTTCTTTGAGATCCCAAATTATGCACTACACGAGGCTGAAGAATTAGAATTAGCTTTGCCTGATATTGCAATTAGTCATGATCTTGCAATTCGTTTGAAGCGTCAGAACTATTCTCTTCTGCCTTGTTGGGATGGGGTGTTTTCTGCTATTCGTGAGCTAGAGATCGAAGATAAAATTGGATTAACATTTGGTCTTGATCCGATGGATAATGATGCAGATCCAGAAGTTGAAATGGCCCCCAATGATGCTCGGCATCGTGCCTGGATTAAACATCCAGTAGAGTTGGCTGTACACATTGATCCTACACCTTCAGCAAAAGAACACTCCGAACATCAAGCCAATGTTGCTGTTTGGGTTGCCCTACTTATTGCAAAAGAACTTGTTCAGCCAGACGGAGAAGAAGCCATGTTAGAGCGTTTTAGGCAGGAAAAGCGCAACGGTAAAATTGGCTCATGGCTATTACATGGCGGTGTTATAGCTGGTAACTCGGTATTGCAAGGCGCGGCGCTCGGTACAACACTTCACGTATTATCCTGGGCTGGTCTCGGAGCATCTGCTATAGGTACCGGCATATATCGAGCAAGAATAGATCAGCAAGTCGAAGATATTGAAGGCGATTCTCGACGTATAGTTGAAATAGTAGATGAAGTGTATCGAGAAGAGGCAGAGGTTAAAGTCAAAGAACACCCTCCTATCGTTGAGTACGCTCTCGAATACTAGATTTAGATTGTCGAATAGTTAGGAAAATAGTCGGTCACAATGTTGGTTCTATTTGTGCCGATTTCGATAAATGTTTTGTGTAGAGCCTCGATCATCTGTTCAGGGCCGGACAAATACAGTGTTTTATCCTTGAGCCCGCCAACCATATCGGCAACTTCTTCGGCCTTAAGCGGATTACCAACCAAGGTTATGAAATCTATGTCCATATTTTCGAATAGCTTGGTAAACACTAGCTCCTCCTTGGCACGCGCCGCGTAGACAAGTTGGACGTCACGCTGCTCGCCATTATGTTCTAGCCATTGCAGCATGCTATGAAATGGTGTTATGCCGATACCGCCAGCTACAAAAACTAATGGCCTATTGACGTCTTTTGGTAGTACAAAGTCACCCATCGGGTCGCTCATGTGAACCGTATCTCCGGGCTGTAAAGATGCTAGAGCATGTTTAAAACTACTTCCATTGGTGGCTGCATGTTTTGTGGTGATTGCAAGCAGTTCTTCGTGCGGGCTAGAAGAAAGTGTAAACCAGCGCTTTATACCGCGCGTATCGGGGTTGTCGTGTGGAAGGGTGAGTTCAATGAACTGGCCGGCAATGTACCGTACAGGGTTTGATGGTGTAAAGAGATACGTCGCTATTGATGGGGTAAGCTGTTCTTTGTGGTTGAAAACGATATTCATCGATTAGCTCCCTTGGTTTTATGGCGTAGTCGCCTAGGACGTAGGAACTGCATGCGGTTTGGTACATCCGTCGTTATACGAATGCGCGGAAACAGCAGCTTCAAAAAACTGGCTATCCATGTTTTGTTAACCGTATATACGACAACCTGTAAGTTGTGCCGCCGAGCGAGCCAATAACTTAGTGGGTTCAAGGTCCAGTAGTTTAAGTCAACACCAGTAAAGCCATAGATTCGGGCAGCATTGATCGCGTCGAATGAATTGCGGTGCTCCAGGGCAAATAACGGAATATCGGGGCACAATTCGCCAAAAGCATGTAATTCGTGGTGGTTGAAGCTAATAACGGTACAGTGCTGTCGGTTTGGATAGTCTTGCAAGGCCTTGGCGAGTGGTTTTGCCCAATGAGCGTGTTTACCTTCGATTATTGCTGGTGTATTACCTATTGTGTCCAGTGCTTGTGCGAGAGTTGCGAGCGGCTGTCCGCCGGCTGTTTTTATGGCACCAATATCCTTTCGTTTAAGTTGAGAAACTTTTTTTTCAATTTTGAAGATTCGCTCTAGGCTAGCATCATGACTTAACACAAGCTCGCCATCTGCCGTTGCGCGCACGTCAAACTCAATAGCGTCTACGCCGGCGAGTATTGCGGCACGTAAACTGCTAAGGGTGTTTTCCAAAGCTAACCCGGCCGCGCCAC
>CAYUBG010000032.1:3318-9747 GCA_964442995.1 uncultured Candidatus Saccharibacteria bacterium
CCTATAATTTGCATATCTATAGTGTACAATATTACTGAACCGATAACAGGAGTAAAAAATGACTGACTTTAATAAAATTCTTACCACTGGCCCCGTCGATGACGGCATTGTAACTACGGTAGTGGAAATCCCCAAAGGTAGCAGCCTCAAAGCAGAGTATGACCGCAGAGCCGGTATATTCGTTCTCGATAGAGTGGAGCCGGCAATTTTCGCCAAGCCAACAAGTTATGGATTTATACCGCAGACACTAGATGAAGATGGTGATGAGCTAGATACGCTTATTATCTGTGACGAACCGTTGCCAATGGGTCTCGTTGTGAGTGAGGCACGAATTATCGGCGTGCTGAACTTTGAAGACGGGGGTGAAATGGATCACAAGGTGGTGGTCGTGCCGGCTGATGACCGAAATACCGGCAATGCAATAAATAACCTTGATGATTTGCCTGTAGGGCTAAAATCGCAAATCGAACATCATTTTAATCACTACAAAGACTTAAAAAAGCCAGGTACTACACATGTTTTGGGCTGGGGTGATGTCGCCGAAGCGAAGAAGATCATAAAAGAGTGCCAAGAACGCTGGACTAAAGAAGCTTAAAGCTCGCATTTGATTAGCTCGTTGCTATCGCTTTCTGTTTCGGTTATGCTTATTATAGAAAAATAAGCAAACTTTTACGGGGGTAGGATGAAAACACGAGTAGCCATAAATGGGTTCGGCCGGATTGGTCGTAATGCATTTAAAATTGCTTTCGAACGGTCTGATATTGAAATTGTAGCGATTAACGATCTTACTAAAACAGATGTTTTGGCATATTTGCTAAAGCACGATAGCAATTACGGAACCTATTCTCACAAGGTGAGCAGTGATGAGCAGCATATTGTTGTAGATGATAAAAAGATTCAGGTAACAGCCGAAAAAGATCCAAGCCAATTACCTTGGGGTAAATTAAAAGTCGATGTGGTTATCGAATCTACCGGTCGCTTTACAAAACAAGAAGATGCCGCATTACACATAAAAGCTGGCGCCAAAAAGGTAGTGATATCTGGGCCGTCAAAAAGCGAAGGGGTAGACACGTTAGTAATTGGAGCCAATGAAGATAAGCTGTCAGAAGCCGGTGATATCATAAGTAATGCTAGTTGCACTACAAATTCAATTGCTGCAGTCATGGCGATTATGGATTCCGAATTTGGCGTAGAGAAAGCAATGCTTACAACAGTACATAGTTATACCGCTAGCCAGGTGATACAGGATGCGCCAGCAAAAGATTTACGTGAGGGGCGTAGCGCTGCCGAGAATATGGTCCCTACGACAACGGGCGCAGCGATTGCCGTGACATTAACAGTTCCTCAATTAAAGGACAAATTTGACGGCATGAGCGTACGTGTCCCAACACCGGTAGTCAGTCTGAGTGATGTAACTATGGTGTTAAAAAAGAATACCACCAAGGAAGATATCAATGCCGCACTAAAAAAGGCGGCCAAAGAACCTTACTTTCAGGGTATTATCGATGTAAGCGACGAGCCTCTGGTGAGTAGTGACTATATAGGGAACAGTCACTCTGGAGTCATTGATTCGTTACTCACCAATGTGGTTGCGGGCAATTTGGCAAAGGTAGTTGTCTGGTACGACAACGAATGGGGATATAGCAATCGTCTAGTAGAGGAAGTTGCAGATGTCGGTGCACATTTACATAAGAAAGAAGACCACACTGGTCATCACGACTAAACCATGAAGATATATATTGGTGCAGACCATAACGGCTTCTATCTGCGTAATTCATTGATCGATTATTTACAGCGGGCTGGTTATGATGTGGCAGACGAAGGTGATGAAAAACTAGACCCAGCAGATGACTACCCACTTTTTGCAACAAAAGTCGTGGGCGCTATGCGCGCAAGTCAAGATCCAGACGCCAGAGGAATCTTGATTTGTGGTAGTGGTCAGGGTATGTGTATTGCTGCTAATCGTTTCAAGGGTGTGCGGGCATGTCTCGGATACGATCAGGAATCGATAAAATCATCACGCAATGATGACGATGTTAATATACTCTGCCTACCGGCGCGAACATTAGAGCAAGATAAAGCAAATGTACTTGTCGAAAGTTTTCTGAACACGCCGTTTGCTGATGCACCGCGCTTTGTTCGCCGCAACAAAGAACTCGACAACTTGGAGCTGTAGATGGCGGTTATTTGCCCAACAGTTACAGCGGACGAACCACACGCTTTTCGTGAGCAAATGGAGCGTGTAGCTGGATTTGCCGAGCGAGTCCACATTGATCTGGGTGATGGTGTCTTTACACCTAACAAACTGATCGATCTGGATCGGATATGGTGGCCGGCGGGGGTTACTACTGACATACATCTTATGTATAAAGCAGTAAAGCCATTCATAAAACAGTTGATTGCACTAAACCCCCATATGGTCATAGTGCACGCTGAAGCAGTAGGAAATTTTTATGAAGTCGCGCGTCCGCTAAAAAATGCAGAGATTAAGGTAGGTGTTGCATTGTTGCCGGCGACTTCCATCGATATTTTGAAGCCCGCAATACAAGATATTGATCACGTGCTTATTTTTAGCGGTGATCTAGGACATTTTGGCGGAAAGGTTGACTTGCGTCTGCTTGATAAAGCGCGTGCGCTAAAAAAGCAAAAGCCAGAACTCGAAATCGGCTGGGACGGTGGGGTCCAGTAGAAAATTGCCAATACACTTGCCGATGGAGGTGTTGATGTCTTGAATGTTGGTGGTCATATACAGCGTTCGCAGAATCCGGGCAAAGCGTATCAGACACTTGTTAATGCCATAAAACAGTAAGTCATTTGATAAACTATAGCCATGACCGGAATAAGAAAAACCTATACGACACAAGAGCTGGAAGAAATTGCAGTTGAAATACGTGAGGACATAATATCGATGCTCGAGAATGCCGGCAGCGGCCATAGTGCAGGACCGCTTGGCCTAGCAGATATCTTTACTGCATTGTACTTCGATGTGCTCAATATCGATCCTCAAAAACCCTACTGGAGCGAGAGAGATCTACTATTGTTGAGTAACGGGCATTGTGTCCCGGTACAGTACGCAGCCATGGCTAGAGCAGGTTTCTTTGACAGAAAAGAATTGATGACACTACGACAGTTCGGTAGTCGTCTGCAGGGGCATCCCGAGCGAGAACGGCTTCCTGGCCTAGAGACAACCAGTGGTCCCTTGGGTAGTGGCTTGAGTCAGGCTGCCGGTATGGCACTGGCGCTTCGTATGGACGGGCAGAAAAACCGACAAATCTATGTAGTAATGGGTGATGGTGAGCTTGACGAGGGTAATGTATGGGAGGCTGCTATGCTAGTAGGTAAATACAAGCTCAGTAATATCACTGGCATTATTGATAGAAACAATATACAGATAGATGGTCCTACAGAAACGGTCATGCCTCTTGAAGACCTAAAGGCCAAGTGGGAATCATTTGGTTGGCACGTGATTGAGGTAGACGGCAATAACATTGAGGCAGTAATTGACGCCTGTGCCATGGCGTGTGCGATCGTGGAGAAGCCAGTTATGATCATTGCCCATACGATCCCTGGTAAGGGAGTTGATTTTATGGAATATGACTTTACTTGGCACGGTAAGCCACCGAATCACGACGAGGCCAAAAAAGCTCTGCACGAACTTCGCACACTTCAAGGTAAGATACGGAGTGAACATGAGTGATATGTTTTTAGTGTCTGGTGATTGGATAAAAACCGATCTAACGACGGAACCAATTCGAAAAGGATTTGGCCGTGGTTTGCTGGAGGCAGGTAAGTTGGATGAACAGGTTGTTGCCTGTTGTGCTGATCTGAGTGAGTCAACCCAGATGAGTCTATTCAGGGAGGCATTTCCGGATAGATTTGTTGAGATTGGTGTAGCAGAGCAAAACCTGGTAACGGTGGGTTCGGGATTAGCGGCAATGGGGAAAATACCCTTTGTCAGTAGCTATGCAGCATTCAGTCCCGGGCGCAATTGGGAGCAAATTCGAACAACCGCTTGTTTGAATAATCGGCCGGTTAAAATCGTTGGTTCACATGCGGGCGTGTCGGTAGGGCCGGATGGTGCGACCCATCAAATGCTTGAAGACATTGCGCTCATGAGGGTTCTACCGAATATGGTGGTGATTGCACCATGCGATAGTGTTGAGGCGCAAAAGGCTAGCATGGCAATGGCGATAGATAAGAGGCCAAACTATTTGCGACTAGCACGTGAAGCTACACCAATAATTACGACGGATAAAACTCCGTTTGAAATCGGTAGGGCTTATGTTTACTCTCCCGGCAGCGATGTAACTATTATTGCCACGGGCACCATGACCTACCAAGCATTAGTTGCAGCAGAAAAGCTGTATAAAGATGGTGTCGAAGCCGAGGTGGTCCACGTGCCGACCATCAAACCGCTTGATGCAGAGACTATACTGACAAGTGTGCGAAAGACAAAGCATGTGGTCACGGCAGAAGAGGGGCAAATAGTCGGTGGCTTGGGTGGAGCAATTGCCGAGCTGTTGATAGAAGAGTGCCCTGCACCAATGATGCGTATCGGTATGAAAGATCGTTTTGGTGAATCAGGTAAGCCCGATGAGCTTCTGAGTTCATTTGGACTTGATGCAAAGCACATTGTTTTGGCAGCGCACCACGTATTGTCTAAGAGCTTAACTAGTTCTAGCCGTTAAAAACTTGCTTACGCAATGTTATAAGTCGAGTGAGGACAACAAAAGTATGGAACGTTAGTACCTCAAAGATTATGGCGCTAGCTATGCCTACGTAGTGTTTTTCTTTAGGCCAATCTTGAATTGCATGAGCATACAGACCGCTGATACTTGGTAGAGCTGTTCGGATTGCAAAGTTTAGGAAGAACAGAAAAATAATAGTGACGCCAACACGAAGTGATGTCTTGATTATGAACTCGTACAAAGGTCCTTTAGGGTCAGAGTTTTTGGGATGTACATAACTGCTGTACACCAAGTCGTTATTCAGCTCGGTCGAAAAATTTGCAACGACAACCCACAGTATATTGATAACGATACCAACCAGCCCCCAAAAAATGGCTAGTGACAACGAGCCGGCTATTTTTTCACCCACTACCTGCGTCAGCAGCTGATCAATTGATCCAACTGCAGAGCTAAAAGGATTAAAACCATCAGCAACATACAAGAAGTTTTTTACGAAGCTTAAATTACTAACTATGGCGGTAATGAAGCACAAAAACAGGTATACACTCATTTCCACACCCGTTGGCATAAACCAAAGTGCCGCCTGTGTTATTCGTGATTTGTTTGTTTCCATAGTTGGGTACTCAAGCAAATTATATGCTATTCTCTTAAACGTAAGCAAGTTGCAAATAATACAGGAGAAATATGGCTCAATCACTCGCTATCATTCGTCAGAACTGTTTGCAAGCACGTGCAGCAATGGTAAGAGCTCGTCAGGATCATTTTGCTCTCGGCGCGTTTAACCTCGATAACCAGGAAACTCTCATAGCCGTGGCGCGTGCTGCTGCCAAGAAGCAAGCTCCAGTATTAGTTGAAATTAGTCAGGGTGAAGTGGATGCGCTTGGTCTCGAAAATGTTCGAGATATGGTAGATAACTACAAGACCCAGTATGGCGTTGAGATGTTTATCAATCTGGATCATTCACCTACGGTTGCTGCGGCAAAAGCCGGCATTGATGCTGGTTTTGAATTTATTCATATCGACATAAGTCAGGAAAATCATGAAGCAACTGAGGATGAGATCATTGCGGGTACAAAAGAAGTAGTTGAGTATGCTAAACGTACTGGCGCCTTAGTAGAGAGTGAGCCACATTATTTTGGTGGCAGCTCTAACTTACACAAAGAAAAGATCGACTATGCAGAGATCAAAAAGACATTCACTACACCAGATGGAGCCAAAGCATTTGTGGCAGCCACTGGGATTGATACCTATGCAGCGGCAATTGGTAATCTACATGGGCAGTATCCTGTGCCTAAAATGCTTGATTTGGAATTGCTAAAAGACATCCGTTCCGCTATTGATTGCAATATTAGCTTGCATGGCGGTAGCGGGACACCCGGTCATTATTTCAAGGATGCAGTAAAGATTGGTGTGAGCAAAATAAATATCAACAGCGATATGCGTGTTGCTTATCGGACGACACTCGAAAAGGTATTGGCAGAAAATCCCACAGAATATGCTGTGGTGAAATTGATGGATAAAGTGATAGCGGCAGTACAGGCGGTGGTGGAATCAAAGATAGATACATTTAACTCTGCGGGCAAAGCGGTTCTGCATGAAAAGTTGCGTTAAGACACGAAGCTATGGCACAATAATCACAAGCAGTATAGAAGAGGTGGGATGAAGATACAGTCAGATATAGAAGTATTGTCAATCGGTGATATCGTTACCGACGCATTTATTCGTCTCGATGAGGACCAGG
>CAYUBG010000033.1:0-6818 GCA_964442995.1 uncultured Candidatus Saccharibacteria bacterium
CCATGAGTAAACATAAAAACCGAACAGAATACTAATACACCTAGAAATAATTTAATGGTGCGATTAATTTTCAATTCTTACTTCCTGTACTTTTGCTAGAGAACTGTTTCGCTTGTTCATCTGCTCGCTTGAGGATTTCGTCTCGTTGCCTTTGGTCTATACCGAAGCTATTATCATCGATGTTAACTCCAGATTTTTGTGCGTTCTGGAGCCGCGCCAACATATCTTTTGTCTGTCCAAATGCACCGATTTTATCTGTGTATAGTAAGGCTTTGTATGCATTATCTATGCTCGCCTTATCCCAAGTTGTTGGATTAGTGCCGTTTACTTGCTTTACCGACTGATCGTACGTGCCAGAGTACTTATTCGTAATTTCACTCTTGGCACTGGGGCTGTCTGGATATTTTTGTAATTCCTGCGCGAATGTTGGTGTTTGAATAATTTTTGTTTGCCGCTTTCTCATAGCATATAGGCCCACTGACAGAATTAGCACAGATATAATACCGACTAACAAAACTATCTTGCGAGTCGAAAATCGCAACTTTGCCTGAGAATGCTTTACTGGCTCACCCATTTGATCTGATTATACTAATGCTTTTTGTAAATAACAATCGGCCATTCGGTTCGGCACATTAGCGCCACCTCTGTTATAATACTGATATGAGTTTATCTATTGGTATTGTGGGTTTGCCAAATGTTGGCAAGTCGACACTTTTTAACGCACTCACCGATGCAGAGGTACTAGCCGCCAACTATCCATTTGCGACAATCGAACCAAACACCGGTATCGTGCCAGTCCCTGACCCCCGGCTAGCAAAGCTGAGTACACTTTATAATAATGCGCCTATTAAGCCAGCGACTGTGACCTTTGTTGATATTGCCGGGCTGGTTTCTGGCGCCAGTAAAGGCGAAGGCTTAGGTAATCAATTTCTTAGCCACATTCGTAGTACCAACGCCATCGTACACGTTGTTCGCGCGTTTAACGACAATGATGTGCAGCACGTCGACGAGAACCATAATCCTACAAAAGATATTGAGGTGATTAACACCGAACTGATTTTGGCCGATCTTCAAACCGTCCAGAATCGCCTTCCCAAGTTCGAAAAAGAAGTTCGTGCCAACCCTAAACTCAAACCAGTACTCGACACGTACCAACAAATCGAATCAGCGCTAAATGAAGGCAAATTAGTTTCGCAGCTGGACATTGAAGCTGAGTACATTCAAGATTTACACCTCATCACGGCAAAACCAGTAATATACTGTTTCAATGTTGATGAGGATACACTAAACAATAGCGAACAAAAAACACAGCTCTCCAATCTAGTAGCTCCTGCAAAGTGCGTGTTTATCTGTGCGAAACTAGAGAGTGAGTTACGTGGCCTTGATGATTCAGACAAGTCAGAATTACTAGAGAGTTATGGCCAAAACGAAAGTGGTCTGGAGCAGCTTATTCATGCCGCTTACGACACTCTTGGACTACAAAGCTACCTAACTGCCGGCGACAAAGAGGTACGAGCCTGGACCATCAAAAAAGGCAGTACCGCACCACAGGCTGCAGGCGTGATTCATGGTGATTTTGAAAAGGGCTTTATTGCTGCCCAGATTGTAGACTATGACGATCTTATTACTGCTGGATCCGAACAAGCAGCAAAAGCAGCGGGTAAAGTCCGCACCGAAGGCAAAACCTACACCATGCAACCAAATGATGTTGTCGAATTCCGATTCAATGTATAGCTAGCACTTAGCAAGAAGGCCTTCAAGCCCACTGCTTCACGACAGTACCAATGGTTTGCACGATAGTCTCGTGACTTGGTAAATGATTGTCTTCGTAGTAATGATTGGCACCCATAAAATTATCGACGACACTCAAGCAAAAAATCTCATCGCCCAGTATATGCATTCGATCAACAGCATTGAGGCTAGCAACTGGCGAGACAATAACCAACCGCTTCATCTTAACCGTCTTTAGGTACAGCATAGCTGCATCGATCGAGAAACCACTACCCAATCCATCTGACACCAGAATAACCGTGTGCCCTTTTAATAGTTTTTTATCAATCAGGCCCGCCCTGCCAACTAGCCTATGCAATTCACCCAACTTGTCGAGTTTTAGTTGCTCAAATAATTGATGGTATTCCATGTCAAATTCTTCAAGCTGTCCTGCAGACCAAGTGTTATTGGGTGAATAATCACCATCTTGATTGATACTCGCAACAGCTTCGGGCTCACCGGGTGCTCGTATAGGTTCCGCTAGTAACATAGTTAGCACGCAGCGTAGTGTGCTGGCAATTTGCGCACCGACTACCACCCCACCATCAGACAATGCAACAACGGCGCACTGTTCGTTTTTATATTTGGCAAGCAACTGGGCTAGTTTATGCCCGGCCTCTACCCTACTGTTGAAGTACATCTCTGTTAGTGTAGCACAGTGCTAATGCTTATTTGCAGGTATTCTGAGCAAGAAGAATCGTTCCCGATTACCCTTTTCGCCGGCGACATCGGAGTCGGCTTTATCCACCACAACAAAGTTTTGGCGCGCCCAATCTTCGAATGATTTTAAAATGTCGCGACGGATTTTTTCGTTCTTTATTACACCCTTGTGTTTTAGATTGTCATTCACTGCCTCAAACTGTGGCTTGACCATCAAAACAAGCTCTGTTCGCTTGTTGCATAGCGTCTTGATGTGAGGTAGTAAGTCACGCAGGCTTACAAAACTAACGTCTGCTACCACCACGTCTATTTGTTCGGTTGTGTGAAAATCACGAACGTCTGTTTGCTCGTATAGTTCGATTCGTTCATCGGTACGTAAGCTAGGGTGAAGCTGCTCTTTGCCTACCTCAACAGCGAACACTTTTTTTGCTCCTCTGCTCAGTGCAAACTGTGTAAATCCGCCTGTACTACTACCAACATCGAGCACTGTTTTTCCGGTAAAATTGATGTGCAAGACTTCGGCAACTGAGGCAAGTTTTAAGGCAGCTCGGCTCACAAACTGCTCTTTTGCAGTTAGCTGAACGTCCATATCCATACTAACTAAGTGCCCTGGTTTAGACTGCACCACACCACCAACCGTAACGTACCCAAGCTTAATATAGCTTTCGGCTTGTGAGCGCGAAGAAACTAAACCCTTGCTAACCAGATACTGATCTAGTCTAGTCTTTGACACGTTCTCGATACGCTCCGGTAGCGGTATCAACACTAATGAGATCACCCTGCTTAATAAAAGCAGGTACTTTAACAGTAATACCTGTTTCTAGCGTGGCGTCCTTAAGGACCGAGCTAGTAGTATCACCCTTAACGACATCTTCGGTGTAGGTAACTAAAAGTGGAACGTTTTTGGGTAACTCGATGTTTATGACTTTGCCATCAAATAGCTGGGCCTGAACTGTATCGCCCTCTTTGAGATACCCGGTCTGATCACCGATAATTTCCGAAGGTATCTCAAACTGCTCGAATGTTTCATCATTCATAAAATGGAACATAGTACCATCGTTGTAAAGGTATTGAACGTTTTGGTACGAAACATCTGCTGAATCGATTGATTCATTACCCTTAAAGGTCTTGTCAAGCACCTTGCCATCAATCAAACTTTTGATTTTGACATTCACAATAGAACCACCACGGCCCATAACTTTTTGAGCATACTCAACCACCCGGTAAGGTGTACCGTCCAATTGAAATACCTGCCCTTTTTTGAGGTCTGTAACGCCTAATGCCATGTCGTACTCCTAGTTATTTGCAACAAATGGCAACAACGCAATATTGCGTGCACGCTTGATTGCACGAGCCAAATGACGCTGTTGGCTTTCTGTTAAGCCGGTCTTTTTGCGTGTTTCAATCTGCCCGTAAACATTTACGTATCGTTGTAGGGTCTTAAAATCTTTGTAGTCAAAATAGGCTACATCTGTCTTGTGTTTAAAAATCTTTGCCATATAAAATTCCTTTCTTATTCGCTAACTTTCCCATGGCTGGGAAGAGCAGCCGGCGAGACGGATTTACTCCGGCTCCGCGCGCGATGAGAAACCCCAAAGGGGTGTCTCATTACTTAAAATGGTATGTCATCGAGATTAATTGGCTCATCGCCAATGTCTTCGATAGCAATGTCATTTTTTGCTTTTTTTGGAGTTGTAGGTTTTTCGGACTGTGGAGTTTGATCAAACTCGCCGCCGCCTGCGCTGCCTGCAGTATCGCCACGACCACCCAAGAATGTAACATCCTGGGCTACAACTTCTACCTTGCTCCGCTTTTGGCCTTCTTGTTCCCAACTGCGAGATTGTAAACGACCATTCACCAGTACAGGGCGTCCTTTCGTAACATATTGTGCAACTCGTTCACCGAGCGGCCCCCAGGCAACAACATCTACGTAGTCGGTTGCTTCTTGCCAGTTGCCATCTTGGCCCTTATAGCTACGATTGAGCGCAAGGCTAAAGCTACAAACACTCTGACCATTTGGTGTCTGTCGAAGTTCAGGGTCTCTGGTTAGGTTACCCATTAAAATTACTTGGTTAAAACTTCGTGCCACGACAGCATCCCTCCTTTTATGGGAAACTATGTCCCGTTAGATTGTATATTTACGTTACTGCCATTACTGACAGTCGTCAACTTATTCGTCTTCTTTTTCTTCGGCCGATTCGCCACGCTCAGCAGCTTTTTTGGCTTTTTCGGCCTTGGCTGCTTCTGCTTTTGCAATCGCTTTAAGATCTGGCTTTGTGATCATAAAGCGAATTACTTCGTCAGTAATGTTGAGGGCAGACTCTGCCTTCACAACACCCGCACCAGGCATTTCGACGGTATAAAATACATAGACCGCATGTTCTTGCTTGGCAATAGGGTATGCAAGTTTACGCTTGCCCCAATTATCGGTTGCCGTGACCTCACCGCCGTTATCGGCAATGATTTTCTTGACCCTATCTTCGGCCTTTGTTAGGTCGACTTCAAGATCAGGGTGATACAACACGGCAAATTCGTATTGCGCCATACTACTATCCTTTCTCTGGTTAAAGATTGCACTCACTAGAGGATGCAACCCAAAGTTTATATAACAGAGGTAATTATACTGTTTTGCCACTAATTAGTCAACGCTTGTAGCACGAGTCATCGTTTGCTTAAATAAAGTCATATGCAACTTATGACGAAAGTCGCTTAAAAGCATGGGGGAAGCTTTCTTGTTTACCCAAGAAACACTGCCACCCCCCGATGCACGCCTCGTCAACCCTCACGCCGATGACTTCATGCCACTACCCACGCCACTCGATGAGCGCGGGCTGATAAACATAGATGTCCTGATTGACCAAGTAAAAGCTACGGTAGATTCAAATTATGTTTGGCCCAAGCATACGAGTGTACATCATTTTTATTGGTCTGAAAGCTGGTATCGGGTACCCTCTGCGCAACCATATGAAAATCCGGCCACTTTTCGAAACCTCCCTATTAATAAAGGGTTAGTGCCCAGGGTCTTCGAGAATTGGCTGCACCAAGTAACTCTACCTCCTACACTGCCCGAACGCGAGGTTCGAGCTTACACAGTCGAGGCCTGGTTTGTTGCCAGAGATTTGTTTCGTATGGCGCGTAAAACCGTACAGTGGCAAAGACTAGCCGAACGTCGAAGACAGCTTATTGCCGAGAATCCTACTATTGTGGCAGAAGGTTTCAACGGCACAGACATTATTGGCGAAGAGATAATGCATGAAATATTTGAAAAGAACTTTCGTGGCGTGACGAGACAGCTAGAACGAAATGCGCAGTTACCCGAAGCATTTCGCTTACTTCCTACTACAGAAGAGCCGGCTGACATCGCGCAAGCCTTGGGCAAAATAGTCGTACCTAGGTCGCTCAAACTGTTAAACCGAGTTGCCGCCTAGGCATTGTCTGGCATGTCGTCGTAGACATCGCCCTCGGATTGACTACTAGCACCACCAAATACTTCATCTACGCTATTGACAAGTACTTCTCGTGGTCGCGAGCCATCTTGCGGGCCAACGATCCCCTGTTCTTCCATGCTTTCGATTAATCGTGCAGCCTTACCGTAACCTATTCGCAACCGCCGCTGAAGTAAGCTCGTACTGGCTTTGCGTGCAGCAACGACCGCCTCAACTGCTTGTCGAAATACTGGCTCATCCGCAGCATCAACATCTGCAACAATCCCACCCTTGCCATTCAGTTGTACGGGCATACTTACCACTTCGTCGTTGTAACTTGGTTCACGCTGCTTACGGATAAAGTCTGTAATTTTATGCGTCTCTTCGTCTTCGATAAATGCACCTTGCACACGAATTGGCTTTGGCATCTCAGCTGTAGATAGCAACATATCACCCTTACCCAATAGTTTTTCAGCGCCAATTTGGTCGATAATAGTCCGCGAATCAACCTGGCTGGTCGTTGTAAAGGCTATGCGTGCTGGTACGTTCGCCTTAATAAGCCCAGTAATCACATCGACACTCGGACGCTGCGTAGCAAGTATTAGATGGATACCAACAGCCCGAGCTTTTTGGGCAATACGTACAATTAGTGCCTCAACATCACGAGCAGCAACCATCATCAGATCAGCCAACTCATCGATTACTAGCACAATATATGGCATACCTTCTTCTTTTTTTATTGCGTTGTATTCAACAATGTTTCGACGGTGCAACTCACTTAATGCCTTATAGCGCCGTTCCATTTCGGCAACCGTCCACTTGAGTGCACTAATACACTTTTCGGGCTCGGTAATAACAGGCGTAATTAAGTGAGGAATATCCTCGTACGGCTTAAACTCGACTGTTTTTGGGTCAACAAGTATCAATTTGAGATCAGAAGGGCTATTGCGGTACAAAAAGCTC
>CAYUBG010000033.1:6828-9592 GCA_964442995.1 uncultured Candidatus Saccharibacteria bacterium
GCGAAGAGATCGCGTGGTTTTGAGATGATCTCGCGAATTTTCTTGTTGTACTGATCGATGTTGCGAGCGCCCTGGGCAGCCAGCAGTTTCAGCCGGCGTTCCATTTCGAGCACCGCATTGCGAAGGGCATAGGTGGCCTTCTTCGGATCGGTGATGACGGGCGTCAGCAGGTGGGGGATGCCCTCGTAGACTCCGAGTTCGACGCGCTTGGGATCGACCATGATCATGCGCACTTCGTCCGGGGTCGATTTGTAGAGGACGGAGATGATGAGCGTGTTCAACATGACGCTCTTACCTGCACCGGTTTGTCCTGCGACAAGAAGGTGTGGCATTTTAGCAAGGTTTTGCGTTATAGGTCGTCCCGCAATATCCTTTCCAATCACAAAACTTAATGGGTCTTTAGTGGTAGTCCAATCAGGAGATTCTAGTAAACTTGCGATGCGCACCGTAGCAGGCTTGAGGTTAGGTACTTCGATACCGACAAGTTTTTTCCCAGGAATCGGGGCTTCCATGCGAATAGATTTGGCAGCCAGATCAAGCTTTACGTTATCTTCTAGGGCCGTGATCTTCGTTAGCTTCGTACCCGCTGGTGGCTTGAGCGTATATTGTGTCACGCTTGGACCAATATTAGCCCCCTCCATTTCAACGTGGATACTAAAGTTTTCGAATGTTTCTTTGATAATCTGAGCATTTTCTTCGATGTCACCAGCATCGGCTTTGTCTTGCTTATGGTTCAATAAACTTGTACTTGGTAATTTCCAGTCAGGATCACTCGTGGTAGTAAGGGCACTATGGTCTTCGGCAGGTGTTAATTTTTGAGCACTGTTTTTGAGTGATGCCATACGAGCAATTTGGCCTGTGCGGTGATGTTCAACCGGCACACCTTCGTTTAGCTGAAATGCGTGGTCTGAAGCTTTGGCTTTCAGTGCGCTAAGGTCTGTATCTGCCTCTGGCCGTCTAAATAATTTGCCTAACTTAAGTATAACTTTTGGCGAAATAGCAAAAGCAAAGAAAAACGCTAACACACCAAAAACAAAGAACATCAACGAGGCCGGAATCTTATCGATTGCATTCAGGACCAATCCCCCTAGTAGTTTGCCGACTTCACCCCCATGACCACCGATATAACCAGCCAGCACATCCTTATTAGCAAAGGTTACATGCAGCCAAGCCGCCGACAGGACCAATCCTGCAAGCATACTAACAAAATTACTAAGAGGTATTTGCCTATCTTCGCTATTAAATTTGAGAATCCCGAAATACGCCAATGCGATAGGTGTAAGATACGCTCCCCAGCCGAATGTCCAATACATGGCATGGAATAAGCTAGTCGGTAACGGCCCCCCGGTGCCAAATCCTCCGAGGAGCAAAAATATTGCCAGCAGAACCATCACAATTGCACCAGCGAGTGGCCAAAAGGCCGAACGCTTCTCTTCGGCGGGCGATTTTTTGCGGTGGTATTGTCTTTTTCTTTTTGCCATAACGTTTTTGTATTATATCATCGGTAAACAGTTTTTCTATTAGGAAGCCGGTGGTTGTTGTTGCTCAACCTTTGCCTCAAGATGAGCGCGTTGCAACTCTGCAATCCTGGCTAGATCAAGCGGTTGCCCCGCCCTGTCCGCTTCGGCTGCGTCGGCAATCTGTTCGTCCAGGTCGGCAACTTCACTGTCAAGATCGCGCTGCTTGGCATCAGCCAACCGTACTGGGTCGCTGACGTCACCCGTCGGCACGCCCGTTTCTTGTATGACTTCGCCTATATGTTTTGGATCGTTTGGTGGAGTTTCTACCATACTCATACTATAGCAAATTTTACAACGTATGTCAATCTAGTCTACTCTTGGGTCTTGGCCAAGCAATCGAGCTCTCATTTGTGCAAACCGTTCCTGCATTTCTGCAGCCTCTTGCTCTGGGGTTTTCTGTGGTGCAGCAGGTTTAGCTTGTGGTTTTCGCCCTGTAGTGCCTGTATTCTGCTGCTTCTCACCACCTCTTCCACCGCCCAATACATTGACGACAGGGATGACAATAGGACTGCGTCCCGTATGCTCGAACAAGAAGTGAGTTACGTGCTCTTTCATCTCTTGCTTAAATCTGTCTAGGTCAACACGTTTGAACCGCTGTCCAACTGCTCGGCGTAGCTCTGAACGGAATGCATTCATGAGTTCCTCGCTATCACGCATGTATATGAAGCCACGGCTAATTATGTCGGGGCTGGTTAGTAAATTACCGGTCTTTTTGTCTACTGTTAGAATCACGGCTACGAGGCCCTCTTCTGCAAGCATTAGGCGGTCTTTTACGACCACATTACTCACAATGGCGCCAGTCTGGTCTACTAGCACGGTACCATGAGGTACCGATCCAATAATCTCCATCTTGTCTGGCGTGAATGCAATGACATCGCCGTTGTCTGCATTGAGTGTGTTTTTACGTGGTATGCCCTGATTTAGCGCAATATCAATATGTCGCTTCTTACCCGTAAAGTCACCATAAATAGGCACAAAGAATTTTGGCTTGAGCATATTGATCATATCGGCATACTCGTCAATGCTTGCGTGTCCAGACACGTGCAATGGACCAACACCGTCTAGCTCGTGAGTAATGTGTTGAAAAACATGCACGCCCATACGGTTTAGCTCATCTACCATCTGACGAATTTTTGCATCGTTACCAGTGTACGGAATTGGGCTACTCGAAAAAATTACCGTATCTTGCTCTTTGAGCTTCACGTGCTTATGATCGCCTTTACTCATACGCTGCAAGGCACTGC
>CAYUBG010000034.1:0-543 GCA_964442995.1 uncultured Candidatus Saccharibacteria bacterium
TATAACGAGGGCTTGCACCAGGCTATCGAGGCAAAAGAAGGTGTTGAGGTGCAGGAAGAGTCTATGACGCTAGCGACAATCAGTTTCCAGAATTACTTCCGTTTGTACGAAAAACTATCTGGTATGACCGGAACTGCCGAAACCGAAGCAGAGGAGTTTCATCAGATATATAAGCTTGATGTACTAGAGATACCATCGAATCGCAAGATTGCTCGTATCGATCGCCCGGATCGCATATACAAAACTGAAACAGGCAAGTTTAAGGCAATAGCCAAGGAAGTACGTCAATTGCATCTTAAGGGTCAGCCAGTTTTGATTGGTACGGTTTCTATCGAGAAGAACGAACTACTATCGAGCTTGCTTAAAAAGCAGAATGTTCCTCACCAAATATTGAACGCAAAAAATAACGAAAAAGAAGCGGCAATTGTTGCACAGGCCGGTCAAAAAGGTGCCGTTACGCTTGCGACCAACATTGCCGGTCGCGGTACCGACATCGTGCTAAGCGACGAAGTAAAAGCTGTTGGCGGACTTTTTGTGCTGGGT
>CAYUBG010000034.1:553-4815 GCA_964442995.1 uncultured Candidatus Saccharibacteria bacterium
AGTGAGCGACATGAATCACGTCGTATAGACAATCAGCTGCGAGGTCGCTCCGGCCGGCAGGGTGATCCAGGAACAACCCAGTTCTTTGTAAGTACAGAAGATGACCTTATGCGCATTTTTGGCGGTGATCGGATCGGTGCAATTATGGAGCGACTGAACGTCGATGATGAAACACCCATAGAAAATCGTATTATTTCTCGTAGTCTTGAGGCGGCTCAAAAGAAGGTCGAAGGACATAACTTCGACCAGCGAAAGAATGTTGTGCAGTATGACGACGTAATGAATCGTCACCGCCGCGCAACGTACGCAATGCGCCGCGAGATATTAAACCAGCCAAATATCAGCAAAAGGATCAAGCTCTTCATTGATGAAGAAGTGTCCGCACTTGCAGATTCACCACTTGCTACGACTGATCAATACGAGGCATTGGTACGAGAGGTGTTCCCATTTGACGAACCAACACTTGACCGCTTGTTCGATAGCCCAGCCGATAAGTTTGCGGATGTGCTCAAAACAGAGGCGCATGAACTATACGAGTCGCGTGAAGCCGCGTTTACTAGCGAAGTTATGCGTAAAGTAGAACGAGATATTTATCTGCAAATACTAGATAATCTGTGGATGCAACATCTAGAGAATATGGACCACTTACGTGAAGGAATACACTGGATAAGTGTTGGTCAGCGTGATCCATTGGTGGAATATCGTCGACAGGGTCAGCATATGTTCGAAGAAATGCAGATTGCGTTGCGGCATGATGTCGTCCGAGCGGTATTCAATGCAGAGCCAGTAGACGAAGATCAGCTTGATAGACCTGCCGAAACCGAACTTACGTTGGCAGCTCGTCAATCTGTTGATAACGCTGACAAGATTATTGAGGCAGAGGAGTTTCACGAAGAAGATTTTGCCGTGAACAAGGCTAGTGCCGGCGGCAGCAAAAAGCATATTAGTAGTACACAACGTAAAAAAGCCCGAAAAGCTGAACGTAAGCGAAAAACAAAAGCAAAAAAACGAAAATAAGTATTAATGAAACATACGATTAGTGAGGTTACATTAAAGAACGGAATCAAAGGACTGCTGGTTCACATACCTGACGCTAGTGTCATGTCGTTCGAGATTAATTTTCGTGCTGGTGATTATCTAATGACTGACAAACAAAAGTGGGAAACCCCGCATCTTATGGAACATTTGGTACTGGGTGCTAATGAGCTTTATCCAAAGGCTAGGGCATTTCAAGCGGAGTTCGAAAAGAATGGAGCTTACTCCAATGCATCAACGGGAGCATACGACATTATCTATGAGGCAGAATGTGCCGACTTTGAATGGGATCGAATATTTGGGTTACTGCTGACTGTTATTAGCAAGCCTTTGTTCCTAGATGACGAGTTCGAGGCAGAGTTTGGCAATGTACGAGAAGAATTAACTGGGCGATCAAATAACCATTTTCGACATCTCAGTTTGGCTTTGCGCGAAAAATATGGCTTTGCAGTGCTTACAGATCAGGAGCGCCTTCGACGAATGGACAATGTCACGATCGAAGATGTCAGGAGCCATTATTTGGCGACACACACAACCAGCAACATGCGGTTTGTTATCGCTGGCAATTTGCTCTCAAAACGACGCAAACTCATAGAGCAGCTATTCGACACTATCGAATTGCCTACTGGAGAAGGCCGAAAGCAACTACCTGTAGAGCGTCCAAGGGGCTTGCGTTCGCCTCTCTACATTCCAAACGAAACAGTAGATAATCTGTACTTTTATCTAGATACTTTCTCGCAGCGGCGGCTGACCGAACCTGAGCTAGACGGCCTTACACTTATAAATTCCATGCTAACAGAAACACTGTATTCGCGTATTCTTGGTACTGCGCGTGAAAAGGGCCTTGTGTACCATATGAGTTCAGGGATTAGCCAAACCAAATCAAGCTCTAATTGGTGGTTTGGTGCACAGGTGATGCCACAGAATGCAAAACCGTTATTTGATATTACGACATCAGAGCTTCAAGCGGTGTTTGCGGGTAAAATCTCACCAGAAGATATTGAGAATGCCAAGCAGTATGCCCTTGGGCGTTACCAGCGAAGCGGTCAGACAGTGAGTGGTACCGCCGCTGGCTATAGTAACAGGTATTTCTTTGATGAAGTGATCGACGATTACTATAAAATTCCTGAGCGCATCAGTAACATTACCAAGCAGTGTATTGTCGATGTCTCAAAAGATATGTTTCGAGACGATATTTGGGGTCTAGGTGTACTTGGCAGCTCAGGCGAGTCATTTGCCGATGACTTATTTGGGCAAGCGAGCTCTTTGTGTCTGAAGTAATGGTTATAGCATTATAATACGACTCAAGATGGACGACATTGTTAAACAGCTCAGATCTTTATCCGCAGAATATACTGCTGCTTTAGACACGTTGCATATCGATAAGCTACGTAACGAACAAGACGAGCTACAAAAGCAATCGGAAACGCCCGGCTTTTGGGATGATAATTTGGCAGCACAAACGGTGATGAAGCGTCTTTCGATTGTTGGCAGTCGGGTCGAACCTTGGGACTCACTGGGCAAGAATATTGCCGAGGCACAAGAACTTACATCAATGGCAGACACAACTATGCGTGACGAAATTTTGGCATCCGTCGAGAATATAAAGCAAACTCTCGAAAACTTAAAAGAAGACTTGAAGTACAATGGACCATACGACGATCACGCCGCAATCGTTACATTGTCTGCCGGGGCGGGCGGGACTGATGCACAAGATTGGACACAAATGTTATTCAGGATGTATAGTCGCTGGGCCGAAAAAAACGACTTGCGCGTCTCTGTTATAGATGAGGCGCCTGCCGAAGAAGCGGGCATCAAGCGAGTGACATTTGAAGTAGACGGTGATTTTGCTTTTGGTAGGTTAAAGAGTGAGCATGGTGTTCACAGGCTTGTTCGCCTCAGTCCGTTTAATGCTGATAATCTGCGCCAGACGAGTTTTGCAAAGGCAGAAATCATGCCCAAAATAGAGAGCCCAGACGAAATTGAGCTGGATTCAAAAGATTTAAAAATCGATGTCTATCGTGCTGGTGGGCATGGTGGTCAGAGTGTCAATACTACCGATTCTGCAGTTCGTATCACCCATATTCCATCAGGTATTACCGTGGCAATTCAAAATGAACGCTCTCAGCTACAAAATAAAGAACTAGCACTAACTATTTTGCGTTCGAGACTTGCACAGTTACAACTCGAACAGCATCAAGAGAAGATTTCAGAAATAAAAGGACCAAATCAATCAGCAGAATGGGGTAATCAAATACGAAGCTACGTCTTACATCCGTATAAGCAGGTTAAGGATCTGCGTACACGACACGAAACAAGTGATGCCGAAGGTGTTTTGGACGGTAATTTAAATCCATTCATCGCTGCCTATCTCGATCAGAATATTGGTGCGTAATATTACGGAAAACCATGAGCAGTTTGGTATAATGAATACTACATGATTTTGCTGGATAGGGTATCTAAATCGTACAACCGTAACACAGGCGCAGCACTGGATAGGATTAGCCTCCATGTTGAAGCTAAAGAATTCGTGATCATCGTTGGCGCTAGTGGTGCTGGCAAATCTACGCTTCTTAAGCTACTGACGCGTGAGGAAAAACCAACAACTGGAAAAATTATTGTTGGTGGTATCGACTACGAAAGCCTCAAAGATCGCGAGATACCATTGCTGCGCCGAAAAATTGGCGTCGTCTTCCAGGATTTTAAGCTACTACCCAATAAAAATGTTTACGAAAACGTCGCATTTGCTCTCGAGATAGTCGGTATGGGCAACAAGGAGATTCGTAACACAGTGCCAAGAGTTTTGGATATTGTGGGGCTTAAAGGTAAAGAAAAACGTATGCCACTCGAACTTTCTGGTGGTGAACGTCAGCGTGTTGCAATCGCGCGAGCAATCGTTCGGCAGCCAAGGATATTGATTGCAGATGAGCCTACAGGAAACCTTGACCCAAAGCATGCGTGGGATGTTATTCGTGTTCTCGAAAAAATCAATCGCTTTGGCACTACGGTTATATTGACTACCCACAACCAAGAGATTGTAAGTAAGCTGCGCCGCCGCGTAATCACAATTGCAGACGGCAAGATAATCAGTGACCGAGCTAGCAGCACGGAGTACAAGATATGAAATCTAGCGGGCTGAAAGCACATGCGGTAACTTTTCGACGTATTGTTCGGACGGGTATCGTTAATTTTGCACGGAATGCGTGGCTCGGCATAGCGGCTATGGC
>CAYUBG010000034.1:4873-9545 GCA_964442995.1 uncultured Candidatus Saccharibacteria bacterium
TCGATCATTGCCAATGCTACGTTTAGTAACACCATTACGCAGATTACTGACAAGATCGATATATCTGTCTATCTCAAAGATAGCGTCAAACAGGGCCCTCGCGAAGATCTAATTAATCAGATAAAGGGCTTAGAAAACGTTAAATCAGTTAAGTTCGTCTCAAAAGATGAGGCGCTGACTGCCTATAAAAAACAGAACGAAAAGAATCTAGATTTGCTACTAGCTATCTCGCAAACAGATAATCCGCTGCCAGCAAGTCTGCAGATTAAGCCAAAAGACCCAAATAATATCGAGAGTATAAAGGCATTCCTTGACAAGAAGGAGATAAAAGATCTTCAGTCGGACGAAACATCATATTCTGGTGACCGCAAAGAAGCGATAGACAAAATCACTAGTGCCACGCGATTTTTTCAGAGGGCAGGTGTTATAAGTGTCATCGTCTTTGCGATCATATCGATGCTCATAATCTTTAATACTATACAGATGGCAATCTTTAATCGGCGAGATGAGATTACTATCATGCGCTTGCTTGGCGCAAGTACTAATTACATCAGGGGGCCATTTATTGTAGAGAGTGTAATGTACGGACTGTTGTCTGGGGTTGTATCTTTGGCAATTGTGCACGCGTTGTTTGCTGTATCTGCTTCGGCTTTTGAGGCTAGTAGTCTTGGCTTGCTTGATATTAATTTCTCAAACCAGTATTTTGCGAGCCACTATTGGGCACTACTTGGTTTGCAGCTGGGAGTGGGTACTTGTATTGGTGCTGTCTCATCGTTTATTGCGACACGACGTTACCTAAAATTTAAAACTACCAGCTAGGCGCTTACGTCAATCCCTGCAATTCTCTTGCAGAACGTGGTATCATGAATGTACGTATGAACATACAAAAACTAAAACAAAATTACCGTACAAAATCCTTCATTTTGGTTGTGCTGGCTATGTTAGTGGCTGCAGGGACTATCACGATTCCGCATGTTCGGGCAGATCGCTACGACGAACAAATAAAGGCGTTGCAGCAACAGAATGATCAAAACAAAGATCAGGCAAATGCTCTGCAAATCCAAGCAAACAGTTACCAAGAAACTATCGATAAACTGCAAGCGCAGGTGGATGTTTTGCAAAAGCAAATAGACGAGAACAAGGCCAAGCAAGCAGATTTAGAGGCTAAAATAAAAGCTGCCGAAGAAGAATTGGCCAAACAACGCCGCATATTGGGTGAAAACATTAAAGCAATGTATCTAGAGGGCCAAATAAGTACTATAGAGATGCTAGCTTCTAGTAAAGACTTGAGCGAGTTTGTCGACAAGCAGCAATATCGCAACTCTGTCAAAGACAAGATTAAAGAAACACTCGATAAGGTAAATGCACTCAAGAACGAATTACGTGAAAAAAAGACTGAGGTAGAGAAAGCAATTAAAGATCAGCAGAGCATGCAAGATGCGCTTGATTCTAGCAAGTCGCAACAAGCACAACTGCTTGGAATGACCATCCAGCAGAAAGCTGCATTTGATCAAAAAATTAAAGAAAACAATGGGCAGATCGCAGCATTACGTGCCCAGCAGGCAGCAGAAAATGCTCGATTATTTAGCGGTTCTACCGTCGTACTGGGTTCGGCCTGTGATACATCACGGGGTGATACGTATCCTTCGCCATGGTGTTCATCGCCAATGGATTCCATGTTTGATAGTTGGGGTATGTACAACCGAGAATGTGTAAGCTATACGGCCTGGAAAGTAGCTGAAAGTGGTAGGCGAATGCCGCCTTGGGGATGGAGAGCGCTTGGTAATGCAAAACAATGGGATGACAACGCAATCAACGAGGGAATACCGGTTGATGGTACGCCGAGGGCAGGAGACGTTGCTATTAGTAATAGGGGCGAATATGGTCATGCGATGTACGTTGACGGCGTGAATCCTGACGGGACAATTAATATTAGTCAGTATAATGCTGATCTACGAGGGAACTTCTCGCGCGTGTATAACTATAACTACCGTGCCTACGGATTAGTCTTTATACACTTCTAAAAATCTCATCTCACCGGTACAATACATTGGTAAACATAAATGCTTTCGGAGGGTTTAGTGTCTGTTATAGATGATGGTTCGAAAAGGACAGGATGGTCGCGTCGTGGCGGTGTTAAAAAAATTGCACTAGGAGTATTAGGGCTGTATCTTGTGTTTTCTTTGGGGGTTGGTGTTGGTCGGGGTGCAATAAATTTGTCTGTCGGTACGACATCAAATAAGAGCCTACCCGCTAATCTAGACTATAGCTCGGTAGAGCAAGTATACGACACGTTGCGCAAAAACTATGACGGCTCACTGGATCAGACCAAACTACTTGATGGCCTGAAAGAGGGGCTTGTTAAAGCCAGCGGAGACCCATATACAGAATACATGCCTCCAGAAGATGCAAAGGCATTTGACGAGCAGCTCAACGGTAGCTTTACGGGAATTGGTGCCGAACTTGGTAAGGGTGCTGACGGCAAGACGGTGATAATTGTTTCGCCAATCGCTGGATTCCCTGCAGACAAAGCTGGTTTGCGCCCCAAAGACATCATTGCCGAAATAGATGGCAAGAGCGCATACGATATTTCGCTCGACGAAGCCGTTAAGCAGATTCGTGGGCCAAAGGGCACCAAGGTGAACCTAAAAATTGTTCGCGATCAACAGCCACTATCATTTACCATAGAGCGTGATCAAATTACTATTCCGAGTGTAGAGTCAAAGATGCTTGATGACACCATTGGCTACATAAAAGTATCTCGCTTCTCTGAAGATACGGTCAAGCTGACGCAAGACGCAGCGGTGGATTTCAAACAGAAAAATGTTAAGGGGGTTATCTTGGATGTGCGCGGTGACCCAGGTGGCTTGCTGGATGCTGCGGTGGGAGTGTCGAGTATCTGGTTACCGGCTGGCAAAACAGTATTGCAAGAAAAGCGCGCCGGAGTGGTAACGAAGACTTATCGTTCGGAGGGTTCTGCCATACTGGCAGGTGTGCCTACGGTCGTACTCATCAACGATGGTAGTGCTAGCGCAAGTGAGATTACTGCAGGAGCCTTGCGCGATAATAAGGCTGCAACCTTATTAGGTGTAAAAAGCTTTGGTAAGGGCAGCGTACAGGAAGTCGAGCGTTTAGCAAACGGTGGCATCCTTAAAATTACTATTGCCCGTTGGTACACGCCAGGTGATAAAAATATCGACAAAGCCGGTATTGAACCAGATCAAAAAGTAGATCGGACAGAAGATGATTACAAAAACAACAAAGACCCGCAACTTGATGCGGCAATCGCCAAACTAAAGTAAATAAATTAACCTTTTGCTATTCGTTTCCTCTTCTGGTAGTATCAATGGGTAGAAAACGGGGGAGCGTTTACAGTGGCAAAGAAGCCTATTAAATATGTGTTTGTGACAGGTGGAGTGCTTTCCGGACTTGGAAAGGGTATCACCGCCGCCTCGATCGGCAACATATTGAAGGCCCGTGGCCTCAAAGTAAATGCACAAAAACTCGATCCTTATCTAAACGTGGACGCTGGTACGCTAAACCCTGCCGAACATGGCGAATGCTTTGTGACGAAAGATGGTGCTGAGACTGATCTTGACCTTGGTCATTACGAACGCTTTTTGGATATCGAGCTAACCAATAAAAGCTCTGTAATGAGCGGCAAGATTATCCGCAAGCTTATCGAAGATGAGCGAGCTGGGAAGTTCTTGGGGCAAACGGTGCAGGTTGTTCCGCATCTTACCAATGCTATCCAAGACGAGGTAGTCGCTGCCAGCCAAGGGTTTGATGTGCACATTGTAGAGATTGGCGGTACCGTGGGCGATTATGAGAGCCCTGCGTTTTTTGAGGCAATTCGTGAACTTGGTGTGAAGGTTGGCCTTGAGAACACAGTGTATGTACATGTGGTGTATCTTCCGTATTTGTCGACAAGTAAAGAGATAAAAACAAAGCCGGCACAAAATGCCACCCGGGATCTGCGTAGTCTCGGCATTATGCCAAACGTTCTTGTTGCGCGTAGTGAAGTGCCAGATAAGTCGTCTGTTCGCAAAAAACTCAGCGCCTTCTGTGGTGTACCCGAGGCAGGAATTGCAGTTCTGCCGAATGCACGAACAGTATACGAAGTCCCGTTAACTCTGGAAGATCAAGGGATTGGTGACTTCATTGCTCGCAAGCTTGGCCTACCGTCTAGAGCGCCCGACCACAAGGAATGGAAGGCAATGGTGCAAAAAATCTTGACCCCACCAAAGCAGACACTCAAAGTTGGTGTGGTTGCTAAGTATCTCGATAACCAAGATACATACATGTGTGTCTTTGAGGCGTTGCGGGCTGCTGCATGGACACGAGGCGTAAAGCTTGATCTTGAATGGGTAGACTCAGAAAATCTCGAAAAAGTTGCCGATGTAGGAACTGAACTTGATGCGTTCGATGGTATTGTCGTGCCTGGTGGTTTTGGCGTAAGAGGTCTTGAGGGCAAGATAGCTGCAGCGCGATATGCCCTAAAAGTAAAGAAACCATACTTAGGATTATGCCTAGGGCTACAAATGGCAATGATTGCGGCAGCACGGAATGCAGGCATGTCAGACGCCACGACATTCGAATTAGACCCCACATCAAAAAAGCTTGTTATCACAACCATGACCGATCAGAAGGAGTTACTCAACACCGGTGGTAC
>CAYUBG010000035.1:0-611 GCA_964442995.1 uncultured Candidatus Saccharibacteria bacterium
CCCTCAAGATGATCCACCTCATGCTGGATAACATGCGCGGGCAAACCACTGAACCATTCCTGGTGTGGTACACCATCGAGATCAGTGTACGATAGCTCCACGGAAGAATATCTGGGCACACGCGCAAATAATCCTGCCCCTCCGGCCCCGCTACTAATACAGCCCTCCCAAAGCAGACGTTTTTTACCCTTGGTTGCCACGATCTTGGGATTAACTATTGTCAGATCAAACGGCTTAACCTCCGGTCTATGTGGTGTTGGCCGTATGCTAATAACCGCCAGAGACAGCTGTTTGCCTACCTGTGGAGCTGCCAGCCCAATGCCCAATTTACGATCTCTTAGTAAATTTTGCATTTTTATGGCAAGTTTTTGTATTGCCGAAGAACGAATTTGGTCCACATCTAGCAGCGCTGCTTTGTGACGCAGTATCGGATTTCCAAACTGCGCAATAGTCAATTTAGCCATTTACCTAGGACTTGTGTTGCTTATTATGCTTGCCTTGCCAGTAAGACAATTCGCCGCGGAGCTTGTCGATTCGTTCTATGTACGATTCGTACTTATTAAATAAGCGTGAATATTGCGCATTTGGTGCTAGAATTTTATGAAGCTTTT